>JADYYZ010000051.1 GCA_020853405.1 Acetobacteraceae bacterium | reverse complement strand
GAGGGCGGCGATTACGGCGCCCCCGGCAGCCGGGTGGTGCAGACGCTGGAGCGCGTGCAGCACGGTGCCGAGGCATCGGCCCGCCCCGACCTGTCGCAGTTCTTCAGCCTGGGCGACGTGTGGTGGGTGAAGACCAGCGGCACCCTGCCTTCCCCGAACGCGATGCTTGCCGTGCTCGGCACGCTGATGATCAATGCCGGCTCGGCCGGGACGCTGAAGAGCCTGCTGTTGGACGACATCGCCGCGGGGCCGCCGGGCGATCGCGGGCCTGGCGATGGCGGGCTTGCCGTGCCCGACCCGCTGCTGCCGCCCCCGCCCGGCCACGATGCCAATGGCGGCCCGGCCGACGGGCACGGCGGCATCACCGACGGGTCGGACCCGGCAGGCGGGGGCCCGGAGCAATTCCAGCACGTCATCGACCGCTGGATCGAGCTGCTGAACAAGGCGAGTTTCTACCGGGTCGACGAGAGCGGCGAGGTCTATCACCTCAACCCGCAGGAGTCGGCCCAGGTGGTCGAGACCCTGGTCTCGGTACTGGTCCGGCGGGCCGAGCTCAACCTGCCGCTGCCCCCCTTGCCGGACGAACCCAGGCCGACCGCCCACGCCGCCAGCGAGGCGGCAGCCGAGGCGACGCCGGCCGCGATCGCCGATACCCCGCCGGCCGCGGCGGCCGACCCCGCACCAGTGGCGGTGGTCGAGGTCGCAGGGCAGCCCGATGCCGCCCTGCTGCTCGGCTCCGGCACGCTCGATCTGCCGCCCGCAGACGCCACGGCAGCCGAGGATCCAACCGTCCTCGTCATGACGCACGACCAGCCCGCCGACCCCGTGCCCGAGCATGACGCCGGCGGCGACCTGCCCGATCCGTCGCTCGCCTTGCTGCCGCCGATCACCCACACCGGCCAGGACCCCTGGCACAGCTGAGGCCGGCCGGGCGGCCTGCCTAGTATCGGCGGCACGAGTTCTTGGCTGGTGCCGAGGCCGCGCATGCGGCCCGCCGCCCCTGCTGCGGAGCAGCGCCGCTGCAAGACGGCGAGCCAAGCGAAGCGCCGGCGCCTGCGATAATGCGGGCGGTCGATCCCCCCGGGCCGACGCGATCAGCCGAGCGCGCGGCGTGCGGTCTCGGCGAACCACCTGGCGGCCACCGGCAGGATCGCATCGTTGAAGTCATAGCCGGGGTCGTGCAGCTCGCGCCCCGTGCCGCCCGGGCCGTTGCCGATCCATGCATAGGCGCCAGGCCGTTCCTGCAGATACCAGCCGAAATCCTCGGCCGCCATGCTGGGCGGCAGGTCGCGCCGCGCCGGCTGGCCGAGTGCCAGCGCGGCGGCGAACGCCAGCGCGCCTTCCGCCTCGTGGTTGGCGGTGATCGCCGCTCCCCGCCGCATGTCGGCGGTGACCGCCATCGCATAGGCGGCGCCGACGCCATCGGCGATGCGGCGCACCTCCGCCTCCATCACATCGGCGACCGTGGCGCGGTGGTGGCGCATCGTGCCGCGCAACACCGCACGATGCGGGATCTGGTTCCAGGCGGTGCCGCCCTCGATCATGGTGATCGTGATCACCGCGGCATCGAGCGGGTCGAGCGCACGGCTGACGATCGCCTGCAGCGCGATCAGCAGGTGGCCGGCAGCCAGCATCGGATCGCGCCCCAGATGCGGCATCGCCGCGTGCACCGCCTGGCCATCCAGCGTGATCTCGAGCCTGGTGCCGCCCGCCATCACCGGGCCGGGATGGACCTGGACCGTGCCGGCGGCAAGGCCCGGCCAGTTGTGCCAGCCGAAGATGCGCTCCATCGGGAAGCGGTGGAACAGCCCGTCGGCCAGCATCGCGCGTGCGCCGCCGCCGCCCTCCTCGGCCGGCTGGAAGATGAAATGCACCGTGCCCTTCCAGCCGGGATCGGCCGCCAGCAGCGCCGCCGCGCCGAGCAGCGAGACGGTGTGGCCATCGTGGCCGCAGGCATGCATCACGCCCTTCCGGGTGCTGGCCCAGGGCGCACCGGTCGCCTCCTCGATCGGCAGCGCGTCCATGTCGGCACGAAGCCCGACCGACCCCGCGCCCCCCGGCCGATGCAGCGTCGCCACCACCCCATGCCCGCCGACCCCGCCGACATGCGGGATGCCGAGCTCGGCAAGCCGGGCGGCGACGAACGACGCCGTGTTCTTCTCGTGCAGCGACAGTTCGGGGTTGGCGTGAAGGTGCCGCCGCCAGCCGGTCATGGCGCTGTCGAGGTCGTTCGGAATGCTGCTCATGGCGGGCGCCTTCACGCGAGGGGGTGGCCGGGTCTAGCCTCTGCCGGCGATCGCGGAAAGCTGTGAAACCCTGATGAACATCCTCTCGATCCAGTCCTGGGTCGCGTTCGGCCATGTCGGCAATGCCGCCGCGATCTTCCCGATGCAGCGCCTGGGCGTGGAAGCGTGGGCGGTGAACACCGTGCAGTTCAGCAACCACACCGGCTATGGCAGGTGGCGCGGCCAGGTGCTTGGCGGCGAGCTGGTGCGCGACCTGGTGCAGGGCATCGAGGAGCGCGGCGTGCTGGCGACCTGCACCGGCGTGCTGTCGGGCTATATCGGCGATGCCGGCATCGGCGAGGCGGTGCTGGACGCGGTCGCCCGCGTGCGGCAGGCGAACCCGCGGGCGCTTTACTGCTGCGACCCGGTGATCGGCGATGTCGGCCGCGGCGTGTTCGTGCGCCCCGGCATTCCCGAATTCTTCCGCGATCGCGCGGTGCCGGCAGCCGACCTGGTGACACCGAACGCCTTCGAGCTCGAATTTCTGACCGGCGTCGCGCCGGCAAGCGCGGCCGCGGCTGCCGCCGCCTGCGATGCGCTGCACGCGGCGGGGCCGAAGGTGATCCTGCTGACCAGCCTGGAGATGGACGGCGATGACCCGGCCACGATCGCGCTGATGGCCTCGGACCGTGGCAGGAAGTTCATCGTCCGCACGCCGCGCCTGCCGCTCAGCGTGAATGGTGCGGGCGATGCGATCGCGGCCCTGTTCATGGTGCACTATGCCCGCACCGGCGATGCGCGCGTGGCACTGGAGAATGCCGCCAGCTCGATCTTCGGCCTGCTGCGCCGGACCGCCGAGGCAGGCTCGCGCGAGATCCTGCTGATCGCCGCCCAGGACGAGTTCGTGACGCCCAGCACGCGCTTCGCCGCCGAACCGTTCGCCCGATGACCAGCCCGCGCCCGGGCGCTGCTTGCCGCCGCCGCGGCCGGGTGCTTCGATCGCGGCAGGAAACCATGGACAGTACGATGAAGACCTTCGCGCGCCTTGCTCTTGCCGCGTCGCTGCTGGCAGGGGCTGCCTGGCTTGCACCGGAGGCCAGCGCGCAGAGCTTGCGCATCGGCATGCAGGCGCCGCCCAGCACGCTCGACCCGCACTGGCTGCTCAACCTCGCCAACACCGGGGCGCTCCGCAACATGTACGACGCGCTGGTGCGGCGCGATGCCGAGATGCGGATCGT
>JADYYZ010000050.1 GCA_020853405.1 Acetobacteraceae bacterium | reverse complement strand
GCTGCCATCAGGCCGGCATTCAGCAGGAAAACGCCGAGCGCGCTCGCGCCACCTGCCAGCAGCCAGGGTGCCCGGGGCGCAAGCCGCCCAAGCGCCCAGGCGATCGGGCCAGCGAGCGTCGTCATTGTGCGAGCTCGCGGTGCCGTTCGCGCCGCACGGCAGGGCCCAGCGTGACCACCCGGCCGGCAAGGGCCGCCGCCGGCGAATGCGTTGCCATGATCACCGTGCGGCCGGCAGCGAGGTTTCGCAGGCTCTCCAGCAGCTGCGCCTCGGTCGCTGGGTCGAGATGCGCGGTCGGTTCATCGAGCAGCAGCAGGCGGCTGTCACGCAGCCAGGCGCGCGCGATCGCAACGCGCTGCGCCTCGCCGCCCGAGAGGCCGAAGCCGCCCTCGCCGACCTGGCTGTCGAGGCCCTGCGGCAGCCGCGCCAGCACCGGGCCGAGCTGTGCGGCGTGCAGGGCGTGCAGCAGCTCGGCATCGCTGGCGCCGGGGCGGCCAAGCAGCAGGTTCTCGCGCAGGGTTCCGGCGAAAAGTTTCGGCCTGCTGCCGATCCAGGTGATGGCCTGGGCGCGCGCTGCCGCGGACAGCGCGTGGATCGGCACGCCGTTCAGCAGCACGCGCCCCGAATCCGGCGCACGCAGCCCGAGCAGCAGGTCGAGCAGGGTGGACTTGCCCGCCCCGCTCGGCCCCATCAGCACGACGCATTCGCCGTCGGCGGCACGGCACGAGAAGCCATCGAGCGCCGGCGCCTCGCGCCCGGCATAGCGGACGCTGGCGCGCTCGACCACGATCTCGGCCCGCGCCGGGTCGGCAAGCGCGAGCGTTCCGGCCACCGGCGCCGGTTCGTCCATGATCTCGGCGAGTGCCTCGGCGGCGCCGCCGGCCTGCTGGCGATCGTGATAGGCGGCAAGCAGGGCGCGCATCGGCATGAACATCTCCGGCACCAGCAGCAGCAGGAACAGGCCCTGGTGCAGCTGCATCGTGCCGGCGCGAAGCGCGAGTCCGGCGCGCAGCGCGACCAGTGCCACCGCCGTCACGAACACCGCCTCGAGCAATGCCGAGGTCAGCACGGCGACCCGCATCACCGCCATGGTGCGGCGGCGGAAATCATCGGCGACCGCGGCGATGCGCCTGGCCTCCGCCTCCTGCTGGTTCAGCACCACCAGCGTGCCGAGGCCCCGCATGCGGTCGAGGAAGTGCGCGCCCATGCGCGCGAGCTCCCTGAACTGGTCGCGGGCTGCACGCGCTGCCCCGATGCCGCCGATCGCCAGCGCCAGCGCGCTCGCGAGCGGCAGCAGCAGCAGGCCGATACCGACCGTCGCGTCGATGCCGAACGCGACCAGGCCGGCGGCGAACGGCAGCACCGCGGCCATCGCCACCGCCGGAAGCCAGCGGGCGAAGAAGCCCTGCAGGGCCTCGGTCCGCTCGACCAGGGCGCTGGCGAGCGCGCCGGATTCGCGCGCCTCGGTCCAGGCGGGGCCGAGCGCCTCGATATGCGCGAACAGCCGCGCCCGCAGATCCTGGCGCAGGCCCGCACCCGCGGCGAACGCGGCGGCCTCCTGCCAGGCGGCAAGGCCCGCGCGCAGCAGCACCAGCAGGGCAGCGCCCGCAAGCGGGGGCAGCGCGTCGGCGGCGGGCGCGCCCCGCAGCACCAGGGCGAGCACGGCAGCAACGAGCCAGGCCTGCAGGATCGCGGCCAGCCCAGCGCCGACGCCGAGCGCCACCGGCAGCACCGCACGCCGACGCGCGCGCCGCGCCTCGGTTGCAAGAAAGGCGCGGGCCGGTCGCTTGCTGCGGCTCATTGCATCCTTGTCCGTGCTGGCCGCTATCCTTGCGCGCGCCCACGTTGACAGTCCATTCCCCCGCTAGCTAGGCTGCCCCGCATTCGGGGAAGGAGACACCGATGCGACGCTGGCTGAAGCAGGCATCGCCCCCGGCGGCGGCGGATCGTTCGCGCGTGCAGGAGACGGTGCGCGGGATCATCGCCGACATCGAGGCGAACGGCGATGCCGCGGTCGCGAAATACGCGCGCCAGTTCGACAAATGGGAGAAGGCAGGGTTCCGCGAACCGCCCGACCGCGTGCGCGCGGTGGAACGGGCGCTGCCGGAAACCTTCAAGGATGATTTCGCCTATGCGCTGAAGCAGGTGACCGGGTTCGCCCGCGCCCAGCGCGAGTCGATGCGCGAGTTCGCGACCGAGATCGACCCCGGCATCACGCTCGGCCAGAAACTGATCCCGATCGAGAAGGTCGGCTGCTACATCCCGGGCGGCAAGTATCCGCTGATCGCGGCCGCGATCATGAGCATCGCCACCGCCAAGGCCGCCGGCTGCGCGCACGTGATCGGCGCCGCCCCGCCGCGCGATGCCGACGGCATCTACGCGCCCACGCTCTACGCCATGGCGCAGTCCGGCGCCGACGAGATCTTCTGCGTCGGCGGCGTGCAGGCGCTCGCCTCGATGGCGTTCGGCTGCATCGGCATGGGCGCGCGCGATTTCGTGACGGGCCCCGGCAATGCGTTCGTGGCGGAAGCGAAGCGCCAGCTGTTCGGCACCGTCGGCATCGACCTGCTGGCTGGCCCGACCGAGATCGCGGTGATCGCGGACGACAGCGCCGACCCTGCGCTGGTCGCGACCGATCTCCTGGGCCAGGCCGAGCATGGGCCGGATTCGCCCGCCTGGCTGTTCACCACCAGCGAGAAATTCGGCCAGGCCGTGCTGGCCGAGATCGCCCGCCAGCTCCCCACCCTGCCGACGCAGGCGGTCGCCGAGACCGCCTGGAAGAATTTCGGCGAGGTCATCGTGGTCGACGACGACGAGGAGGCGGCAGCGGTCAGCGACGAATACGCGCCCGAGCACCTGGAGCTGCAGACCGCGAAGGATGACTGGTACCTCGAAAGGCTCAGGAACTACGGCAGCCTGTTCGTCGGCGAGCAGAGCACCGTGGCCTATGGCGACAAGGGCGTCGGCACCAACCACACGCTGCCGACCGGGCGTGCCGCGCGCTACACCGGCGGGCTGTGGGTGGGCAAGTTCATCAAGACCGTCACCTGGCAGCGGCTGAGCGACGATGCCAGCCGCCGCATCGCGCCGGTGATGGGCCGCATCTGCCGCACCGAAGGCATGCTGGCGCACGAGAAGACCGCCGATGTGCGGTTTGCGCGTTATGCGCCGAAGAACATCTAGAATGAGCACGCAAGGGAAGGACCCGAGATGACCATGATCACCCGCCGGAGCGCACTTGCCGCCGGCGCCGCAGCGCTCGCAGCCCCCCATGTCGCCCGCGCGCAGCCGCGTGTCGCGCGGGTCTGGGGCGAACCCGGCCCCTATGTCGCCAACTATGTCGGCGCGATGAACGAATGGGCGCAGAAGAACAATGCCAACGTCCGCTTCGAGGCGGAGGTGATCCCCTGGGATGGCGTGTATGTGAAACTCACCACCGATCTTGCCGCCCGCCGCCCGCCGGCGCTGATCAGCGTGGAGTCCCCGATCGCCTACCAGCTCGCGGCCGAGGAGCTGCTGGAACCGGTGGAGGACGTGAACCGCGCCATCAATGCCGAAGGCCGCCTGATCGACGGCCTGAAGATCGACTATTTCGGCACCTGGAAGGGCACGCAGTACGCGATCCCGCTGCACCACCAGGGCTGCCTGCTGATCGTGCAGAAGCCGATCATCGACGAGCTCGGCCTCGGTGACCCGGCGACGTGGAACTGGGATGCCTTTGCCAACGCCGCGAAGACCATCGCCGAGAAGAAGCCGGGCATGGCCGGCTACACGATGGCGCTCGGCCGCAATCTGTGCGCCGACTACCAGATCATGCAGTTCGTCTGGCAGGCCGGCGGCCTGACCTGGGACCCGCAGCAGAACTTCAAGACCGTGTTCAGCAGCCCCGAGACGGTGGAAGCGCTCGACTTCATCCGTCGCCTTTATCCCACCATGCCGCGGAGCGCCGTGGAATTCAGCTTCCTGCAGGTGGTCGACCAGCACGCCACCGGCCGCACCGCGATGAGCGCCTACTGGGGCCGCACCATGGGTCGCGTGGCCGAGGAGAACAAGGCGATCTTCGACGGGATGGAATACTACCTGAACCCGGCGCACCCGCGCACGGGCATGCGCTGGAGCTGGACCGACATCAACGGCTGGGTGATCCCGCGCCGCGACAACCCCTTCATCCGCGAGACCAAGGCCGCGGTCGAGGCGGTGTCGAAGGATACCGAGGCACTGGTCAAGTACTCCCAGAGCCTGATGCCGAACGTAGGGCCCGTGTTCAAGGACGTCGCCTCGGCGCCTTCGATGAAGACGCACCCCTTCTATGCCACCAAGGCCCGCAGCATCGACGTGATCTTCGAGAAGTTCCTTCCCTATGCCTGCAATTCCGGCCTGGAGCTGCGCAAGGGCATCAACCCGCTGGCCGGCGTCGCTCACGGCCGCAGCGTGTGGGCGCAGGTGATGCAGCGCGTGCTGCTGAACAACGAGACGCCGAAGCAGGCCGCGGACTGGGGCCAGCGCCAGTTCGAGGAGATCCGCAAGGACAATGCGCGGCTGCTGGGCTAGGACGCGATCGTCGGAGACGTGAATCGCGCGCTGCGGCAGGGTCCTGCGGGGCATGATCGCTTCGATCCGAAGCGGTCATGCCGCGGCGCCTGCGTGACGCCGGCGCCGCCGGCGCGATCGCGAGGGTGGCAGCGATGATCCGCCTTTCCGACCGCCAGGTCGGCATCCTGTTCATGCTGCCCTTCATCGTCACCGCCGGCCTGTTCATGGTCTGGCCGGTCGCCGAAGCGGTGCGCATGGCATTCCTTGCCTACAACCCGCTGCGCCCCGACGATGTGCGGTTCGCCGGCCTCGACAATTTCGAGCGGATCTTCAACGACCCGCTGTTCTACGAGAGTTTCTGGCAGGCCCTGGTCTGGACCGGCTGGAGCATCGTGCTCCAGACCGTGCTGGGGGTCGGGCTCGCGCTGCTCTTGCACCTGCCGCTGCCGGGGATCGCTGCCTTCCGCGGCCTGCTGCTGTTCCCCTACATCGTGCCGACCATCGTGGTGGCGCTGAACTGGCGCTGGATCTTCAACTCCGAGATCGGGGTGGTGAACTATGCGCTTCTTTCCGCCGGGCTGATCGAGGAGAACATCGCCTGGCTGTCGACGCCGGCCATGGCGATGGGCAGCGCGATCGCGCTGAATGTCTGGAAATACACGCCCTTCGTCGTGATCTGCGTGCTCGCGCGGCTGCAGACCATCCCGACCGAACTCTATGACGCCGCCAAGGTCGATGGCGCCGGCTGGCTGAGGCGCATGCTCGACATCACGCTGCCGATGCTGAAGGAGGTGCTGGTGGTGGTGATCGTCTTCCGCACCATCTGGACCTTCAACAAGTTCGAGGAGATCTTCCTGCTGACCCGCGGCGGACCGGGAACCTCGACCTTCAACCTCGCGGTCTATGCCTATGAACAGGGCATGGCCAACCTGCGGCTCGGGGTGGCGGCGGCAACCGGGGTGGTGATGATCGTGCTGCTGATGATCGGCACCGTGGTCTATGTCCGGGTCTCGGGCTTCGGCCAGGACGACAGGGCCACATGAACGGCGCGGCGGCATGACCAGGGGAGAGATCGCGACCCGCGCGGCGCTTTACGCGCTGCTCTGCGCGGTGACGTTCGTGGTCTGCTTCCCGCTTGTCTGGGCCTTCTTCACCAGCGTCAAGCCGAAGGACGAGATCTTCCTCTGGCCGCCGACGCTGTGGCCGCACCAGTGGACGCTGGAGAACTACCGCGCCCTGCTGCAGGGCAAGGAGACCTATTTCCAGGCCAGCGGCAGCAGCGGCACGCCCCCGCCCTCGGCCTATTTCATCGACTGGTTCCTGAACAGTACGATCGTCGCCATCGGCACCACGCTGATCAGCACCACCGTCTCGACGCTGGCGGCCTATTCGCTGACGCGCTTTCGCTTCCGCGGCCAGCACGCGGTGCCGTACCTGGCCCTGGTCGGCTACATGATCCCCTCGATCATCTTCGTCTTCCCGATGTTCCTGGTGATGGTCGACCTTCGCCTGACCGACACGCTGTTCGCGCTGACGCTGGGCTATGTCTGCATCACCCTGCCGTTCTGCATGTGGCTGATGTGGGCGTTCTTCCGCGGCGTGCCGGTGGAGATCGAGGAGGCCGCCCTGGTCGATGGCGCATCGCGGCTGCGCGTGTTCTGGGAGATCGTGCTGCCGACCGCCTGGCCCGGCATCGTCGCGGCCGCGATCTTCACGCTGATCGTTTCCTGGAACGACTACCTGTTCGGCCAGGTCTTCATGAACGCGATGGAGAACCTGCCGCTGACCGTCGGCGTGATGCACTTCTTCGAAGGCACGCACGTGGACTGGGGGCTGATGATGGCCAGTTCGGTGCTGATGACCCTGCCGATGGCGATCCTGTTCATGGCACTGCAGCGCCACCTGGTGGCCGGCTTCGGCGCCGGCGCGGTGAAGGGATAGGGCATGGACGTCGCACTTTCCGGCCTGTCGAAAAGCTTCGGTGCCAACACGGTGCTGAAGGCGCTCGACCTCACCTTCCCGAGCCAGAAGTTCGTGACGCTGCTCGGCCCCAGCGGCTGCGGCAAGACCACGCTCTTGCGCCTGATCGCGGGGCTCGAGCGTGCCAGCGCCGGCACCATCGAGTTCGGCGGCAGGCGCGTCGATCACCTCTCTCCCGGCGAGCGTGACATCGCCATGGTGTTCCAGAGCTACGCGCTCTACCCGACCATGGATGTCGCGCAGAACATCTCCTACGGGCTGAAGGTGCGCGGCACGCCCAAGGACGAGCGGGCCGAGCGGACAGGGGTCGTGGCCAAGGTCCTGGAGATCCCGCACCTGCTGTCGCGCCGGCCGAAGGCGCTTTCCGGCGGCCAGCGCCAGCGCGTGGCGCTCGGCCGCGCCATGGCCCGCAGCCCGAAAATCTTCCTGATGGACGAGCCGCTTTCCAACCTCGATGCGAAGCTGCGCGCGACCATGCGCAGCGAGCTGAAGCGCTTCCATCTCGATCTCGGCACCACCAGCATCTATGTCACGCACGACCAGCTGGAAGCCATGACCATGAGCGACCTGGTGGCGGTGATGGATGGCGGCGTGATCCAGCAGTTCGGCACGCCGGAGGAGATCTACGACACGCCCGCCAACCTGTTCGTTGCCGGCTTCATCGGCAGCCCGCCGATGAATTTCTGCGACGGCACCGTTGCCGCCCACGACGGCACGCCGGTGCTGCAGATCGCCGAGCACAGCGTACGCCTGCCCGAATCCCTGCCGCGCGGGCTGGAAGGACGCACGCTGACGCTTGGCATCCGCCCGCAGGATGTCGAGCTTGCCGACGCCGGCGACAGCGCGGCGGTGCCCGGCCGGGTGTGGATGGTCGAACTCACCGGCAGCGAGCGGCTGGTCGAGGTCGAGATCGCGCCCAAGCTCCGCATCACCGCCGAGGTGCGAAGCCACATCAACCCGCCCATCGACTCCCCTGCTGCCGTCGCCTTCCCGCCCGACCGGCTGCACCTGTTCGACCCCGACAGCGGCGGCGCGCTGCCCCGCGCGGCGTAGCTCCCCGCCACACCAGCCCGACGGCGCGTTCCGGCATGGTCGAATGCCGGGCGATATCCTGCTCGACAGCGTAACGAAGAAGTGCGATCATTGCGCATCCGTTGCGTCCGGCCGGAGCAGGACCATGCCCGATGCCTTCGCGACCATCGCCAGCCTTCCACCCCAGACCGTCGAGCTGATCGCGCGGGTGCTGGAAACGCGCGCGGCGATCCCGTCGCAGCAGGCCATGCTGCGCGATTACCTGTCCGAGATCGCGTTCCCACCTGGCGCGAATGTGCTGGAGGTCGGGTGCGGTACCGGCGCCGTCTGCCGCGTGCTGGCCGGCTGGCCGAACGTTGCCAGCGTGACGGGCATCGATCCTTCCTCGCTGCTCATCGCGAAGGCCCGCGAGCTCGCCAGAGAGCAACGCGCCATCCGCTTTGAGGAGGGCGATGGCAGGAAGCTTCGCTTCGCCGGCGCCACGTTCGACGTGGTGATCCTGCATACGCTGCTGTCGCATGTCCCGGGCCCGATGGACTTTATTTCCGAGGCTCTGCGGGTTCTGAAGCCGGGCGGCGCCCTGGGCGTCTGCGATGGGGATTTCTCGACGGCGACGCTTGCGACCGGCCCGTGCGATCCGCTCGAGTCCTGCGCCAGGGCATTCGTCGAGAACTGGGTGAACGACCCCTGGCTGGTGCGGCGCCTGTCGGCGCTGGTGCAGCAGGCGGGCTTCGCCGTGCGGCCGATCCGCTGCTATGGCGTCATGGAAACCCAGTCCCCTGGCCTTACCATGACCTGGGTGGATCGGGGCGTCGACACGCTTGCCGCCGGCGGGCGGATCGGGACCGAGCTCGCGGCGGCGCTGAGGGCCGAGGCACGCCGCCGCGCCGCCGACGGCAGTTTCTTCGGCTACATGTCCTACGCGGCATTGACCGCCCGCAAGCCCGGCTGAAGCAGGCCGGAAGCCCTGGCCCGGTGGCAACGGGCAATACCCCTTGCGGCCGCTCCGTCATCGCAGTGAAACTGTGCGGCAAGGCAAGCGCCATGCGCGCGGCCAGGGGGAACCGGTTTCCAGGGGAGATCGCCGATGTTCACGCCACGCCGCACGCTGCTTGCCGCCGCCCTGGCGCTCGGCCTTGCCGCGCCCGCCGCCGCCCAGGATCGCCTGGTGATCGCCGGCCGCGATGCCGCGTTCGGCCAGGCGCTTGCCGCCATGGTCAGCGCCTATCAGGCCCAGCACCCCAACCTCCGCATCGAGCGGCTGGAGCTGCCCGGCGGGCCGCTCTATGAGCGGATCGCGCTCAACGCCCGCGAGCGCACGCGGGCACTCGATGTCGTGATGCTGGATGACATCTGGGCGCCGGAATTCTTCGCCAATGGCTGGCTGGCCGACATCGACGCCCTGGGCGGCGTGCCCGGCGCCTTCGTCAGATCGACCGACCAGGTCGCGCGCAACCCGTTCGGCAGCGGTCCGCATTTCGCCGTGCCGTTCGTCGGCAACGTCGCGATGTTCGCCTATCGTGCCGACCTGTTCGCGAAATTCGGCCTGGCCCGCCCGGCCAGCTGGACGGCGACGCTCGCCGCCGCACGCACCATCCAGGAGCGTGAGCCGGGTGTGGCCGGCATCGCCTTCCGCGGCATCCGCGGCAACCCGATCGTCACCGGCTTCCTGCCGATCCTTGGTGCCTTCGGCGGCGCCGTGGTCGATGCTCAGGGCCGGGCCGCGCTCGACAGCCCCGCCGCGCTGAAGGCGCTGGAGACATTCCTCGCGATGAAACCGCTGGCGCCGCGCGGCGTCGAGACCTGGAATGCGACCGAGGTGCGCGATGCCATGGAGCAGGGGCGGGTGGCGATCGCGATCGAGTTCTGGCCGGGCTGGGCCGGCACGCTCGACGATCCCGCGAAATCGAAGGTGGTGGGCGAGGTGAACCTGATCCCGCCGCCGGGCGAGACCTCGGGGCCGGCGCCGATGCTGGGCGCCTGGCTGCTCGCGATCGCCGCCGATTCGCCGAACGCGGCCCGCGGCCTCGATTTCATCCGCTTCGTGGTCTCGGCCGCGAACCAGAAGCGCATCGCGCTTGAAACCGGCAACCCGCCGACGCTTGCCGCACTCTACGGTGATGCGGACCTGGTGCGGAAATTCCGCTGGTATCCGGCCCAGCTCGAGGCGCTGGAGGCAGCACGGCCCCGCCCGCGCATCACCCAGTGGAACCGCGTGGAGGCGATCCTTGGCGAACAGCTGCAGATCGCGCTGATCGGCCAGGCTTCCCCGCGCGAGGCGCTGGCCGAGGCGAACCGCCAGATCGCGCGCGCGCTGTCGCGCTGAGGCGGAGCACGCGGTTGCCGGCGCGGATCCGGATGGCAGCCCCTGTGCGTGCGTGAGGCGCGATGTTCGCCGCCGCGCGGCCGCGCACGCTGCTGCTTCTGCTGGCACCGGCGCTGATCCTGTTCGGGCTGCTCACGCTCTATCCGCTGGCGCGACTGCTGCTGCTCTCGTTCACCGACAGCGACTATGGTTTCGCCGGCGCCCGCTTCGTCGGCATCGACAACTATGTCGAGCTCCTGGGCGCGCGCGCGTTTCGCCGGGCGACCTGGAACACCATCTATTTCACCTTGATGGCGACCAGCTCCGAGGTCGCGGTGGGGCTGGCGCTTGCCCTCCTGCTGGACGGTGCCTTCCCCGCCCGCCGCGCGGTCACGCTGGTGATCCTCGCCCCCTACGTGCTCTCCACCATCGTCGCCAGCGCCATCTGGCGGGCCTGGTTCCACTATGACCTGGGCTTCCTCAACGCCACGCTGCGCGACCTCGGGCTGCCCGGCGTGCCGTGGCTGTTCGACCCGGACCTGGCACTGCCCTCGATCGCGCTGGTCGATCTGTGGCAGGCAGCGCCCTTCTGCGCGCTGATCCTGATCGCCGGCCTGCGCTCGATCCCGGCCGAGGTCTACGAGGCCGCGCGCATGGACGGCGCCGGCCCGATCCGCTGCTTTCGCGACATCACGCTGCCGCTGCTGGCGCCCTATCTGTTCATCGCCGGGCTGATGCGTTCGCTCGACTCGTTCAAACTGTTCGACAAGGTGTACGCGATGACGGGCGGCGGCCCCGGCAACGCCACCGAGACGCTGTCGATGCACGTGCACCGCCTGGCCTTCCGTTTCTTCGATATCGGGGCGGCCAGCGCGGCGGCGATCGTGATGGTGGTGGTCGCGGGCGCGCTCGCGCTGGTCTATGCGCGCCAGCTGCTGCGGGCCGAACGATGAGCGGGCCGGCGGCGATCCGGCGTCTTGTCGCGGCAAGCCTGGTCGCGGCGCTGTTCGCGCTGCCGCTGGTCTGGATGGCGGCGACGTCGGTCAAGCCGCCGGGCGAATTCGCATCCGGACAGGCCTCGCTGCTGCCGCACGCACCCACCGCCAGGCACTATGAGTGGCTGATCGCCTCGCGCGCCTGGAGGCTGGGGCTGAACAGCGTGGTGGTGACGGCCGGCACCACGCTGGTTGCGCTGTTCGCTGCCATCCCGGCCGCGTACGCGCTGGCACGGCTGCGGTTCCCCCGGAAGCTCGACCTCGCGTTCCTGGTGTTCGTGCTGGTGGTGAAACTGACGCCGCCGATCGTGCTGGCGGTGCCGCTCTACCAGGTGCTGCGCTCGCTCGGGCTCCTGGATACGCTGGCGGGCCTCGTGCTGGTCTACCAGCTCTACGCGCTCCCGTTCGCGATCTGGATGTTCCTGGGCTTCGTGCGCGACGTGCCGGTGGCGGTCGAGGAAGCGGCGATGATCGACGGCGCGGGGCTTGGCAGGCGGCTGCGCGAGATCGTGCTGCCGATGATGGCGCCTGGGGTCGCCGCGACCGCGGTGCTGGTCGCCATCACCGCGTGGAACGAGTTCCTGTTCGCGTTCCTGTTCGTGCAGTCACCGCATAATTTCACCCTGCCCACGTTCATCGCCACCATGATCAACGAGGACGAAACGCTGTGGGGGCGGCTGGCAGCGCTGGGCGTGGTGGCAAGCGCGCCGGTGCTGCTGCTGATCGGCATCGTGCACCGCTCGCTCACCCGCGGGTTTTCCGGCGGCTTGCAATAGATGGAGCGGGCGCGGCAGGCTTCGGGAATGCTTCGCTGCCACGGCCGTTACGACTACGCACCGCTTCGCGGCCGCCGCCCCTATGTCTGGCCGAACGGGGCGCGGCTCGCGGTCTATCTCGGCGTCAACCTGGAACATTTCCCGTTCGCCGAGGGGCTGGGTGCGGAACTCGCACCCGGCGGCCCGCCGCCCGACGTGCTGAACTTCGCCTGGCGCGACTATGGCAACCGCATCGGTGCGTGGCGGCTACTGCAGCTGCTCGATGAGCTCCGCCTTCCGGCCAGCGTGCTGCTGAACAGCGCCATGTACGGATACGCCCCGCAGCTGGTGGCAGCGCACCGTGCCCGCGGCGACGAGATCCTTGGTCACGGCCGGACCAACGGCGAACGCCAGGGCCAGCTTGCCGAGGCCGAGGAAGCCCGCCTGATTGCCGAGGCGACCGCGGCGATCCTGGCGGCCGAGGGCAGGCACCCGCGCGGCTGGCTCTCGCCCTGGATTTCCGAGAGCGGCGCCACCCCCGACCTGCTGGCCGAGGCAGGCTACGGCTTCACGCTGAACTGGTGCGCCGACGACCAGCCGATCTGGCTCCGCTGCCGCGGCGGGCGCCGGATCATGGCGGTTCCCTATCCGCAGGAGATCAACGACATCCCCGCGATCGTCGCGCGCAAGGAAACGGCGGAGCGGTTCGCCGCGATGATCGTCGAGGATGTCGAGGAACGGTTGCGCCAGATCGCACACGATGACCATCCGCAGGTGATGGGCATCGCGCTGCACCCCTACATCATCGGCCAGCCCTATCGCCTGCGCGCGCTGCGCGGCGCGCTCGCGCATATCGCCGCGGCGCGCGATCGCGTGTGGATCACGCGCGCCGGCGACGTGTTCGAGGCGGCGTGCGCGCTGCCGGAAGGCTGCGTTCCGTAGGGTGCTCAGCTGGCCCGGGATCGGGCGTTGCCGCCGGCCGCTGAAACTCCCACCGCCATCGCCGGCAACGCGATGCGCATCCGGCAAAGGCGATGATCGCGAGCCTGGCCGGGCACGCTTCTATAATGTCCCCGCCAGCTGCCGCATCGCGCCGGCGAAGGCGCCAAGCAGCGCCTCGCGCTTCAGGTGCCGCCCGCCTTCCACGACCTGCCGCCCGCCGACCCACACTGCCTCCACCGGGTTGGAATCGCCGGCGAACACCCAGGAATCGATCACGGCCTCGCCCTGCCTTCCCACCAGCGACGGATGCCCCGTGTCCAGCGCCACGAGGTCGGCACGGTATCCCGGGGCCAGCCGGCC
Organism: Acetobacteraceae bacterium; assembly: GCA_020853405.1. Taxonomy (GTDB): domain Bacteria; phylum Pseudomonadota; class Alphaproteobacteria; order Acetobacterales; family Acetobacteraceae; genus JADYYZ01. Next base: position 5,794 of record JADYYZ010000050.1, on the reverse strand, counting down.
GAGCTTGCGCCCGACCGCCTGCGCCCCGCCTGCCAGCCCGCCTTGCAGCAGCGTCATCCCGACCGAGCGCTGGCTGTCCGACGCCCCGACCGCCCGCTCGCGCAGCACCAGCCGCTCGGAATATTCCAGCGTGCGCAGCTCGCCGCTGACGCTGGTGGCGATGTGCGAGTCGGTTCCGAAGCCGAAGCACCCGCCGGCATTGAGATAGGGCCGCAGCGCGAAAATGCCGTCGCCCAGATTGGCCTCGGTGGTCGGGCACAGCCCGGCGACCGCACCACTCGCCGCCAGGTCCAGCACCTCGGTCGCGTCGAGGTTGGTGGCATGGACCAGGCACCAGCGCGCATCGATGCCGGTGTTCTCGATCAGCCAGCGCACCGGGCGGTTGCGGGTGGCGGCGATGCATTCCTGCACCTCCTTCACCTGCTCGGCGGCGTGGATATGGATCGGCACGTCCAGCGTGCGTGCCGACTGCGCCAGCGTCGCAAGGTCGGCGGGGCCGCAGCCGCGCAGCGAATGCGCAGCGAAGCCCCAGGCAGCATCGGGGTCGTGCGCCACCGCATCGCGGACCGCGTCGATGATGCGGAAATAGGCATCGGGGTCGTTCAGGAACGGGCGCTGGCCCGGATTCGCCGGAACCTCAAAAATGCCGCCGAACCGGTACAGCACCGGCAGCATGGTCATGCCGATGCCGGCCGCACGGGCGGCTGCGACATGGCGCAGCGCCATCTCGGCGATGTTGGCATAGGCCGTGCCGTCCGCCTGGTGGTGCAGGTAGTGGAACTCGGCCACCGAGGTGAACCCCTGCTCCAGCAGCTCGGCATAGAGGAACCCGGCGATCGCCTCGACCAGGTCGGGCGTCACGCCGGCGACGAAACGATACATCACGTCGCGCCAGGTCCAGAAGGAATCCCGCGCCGCTTCCGGCGGGCCGCGCCGTTCGGTCAGGCCCGCCATGGCGCGCTGGAAGGCGTGGCTGTGCAGATTGGCAACGCCGGGCACCACGAAGCCGGCCCGCGCATCGCCCGGCCGCGCCGTGGCAGCGGGGGTGACCTGGGTGATCCAGCCGTTCTCGTCCCAGGTCAGCAGCACATCGCTTGCGATCCCCTCGGGCAGCAGGGCGCTGGTGGCATGGAGTGATCCGGGGCGTGATCCGTTCGGCATGAGAAGGACAATGGCTTTCGCTTGCGGTGGCTTTGCGGTCTCCTGCATCCTGCCCCGACCGAAGGTTGAGGACCAGAGACACCCGTGCCGATCGCGCTTGTTCCAGGCCAGATGCGCCTTTCCTCGCTGGCGGCGATCGCCGCCGGAGGGCGGTTCTCGCTCGCTCCCGGCTGGCAGGACCGGGTGGCCGCCAACCGCGCCATGCTGGAGGCGATGCTGGCCGCCGGCGGCGCGCTTTATGGCGTGAACACCGGCTTCGGCAAACTCGCCTCGACCAGGATCGACGCCTCGAAACTGGCCGAGCTGCAGGTGAACCTGGTGCGGAGCCACGCCGCCGGCACCGGGCCTGCGCTGCCGGCGCCGGTGGTTCGCCTTGCCATCGCGCTGCACGCGGCGGGGCTTGCGCGCGGCGCCTCGGGCGTGCGGCCGGCCGTGGTCGAGGCGCTGCTCGCCCTGGAGGCAAAGGGCGTGGTGCCGAAAATTCCGTCGCAGGGCTCGGTCGGCGCCTCGGGCGACCTCGCGCCGCTCGCGCACCTCGCGCTGGTGCTGATCGGCGAGGGCGAGGTGCTGGCCGACAGCGCGCCGGCCGCCGCGGTGGCGCCGCTTGTGCTGGCGCCGAAGGAGGGACTGGCACTGCTGAACGGCACGCGGATTTCCACAGCACTTGCCTTGTGCGCGCTGTTCCGGCTCGAGACGCTGTTCGCCGCCTCGCTCGTGGCCGGCGCACTTTCGGTCGATGGCGCGCGTGGCGCCGACACCCCGTTCGATGCCCGGGTGCACGAAGTGCGCGGCCAGCCGGGTCAGGCGCAGGTCGCCCGCGCACTGGCGGCGCTGATGGCAGGCAGCGCCATCCGCGACAGCCACCGCAGCGGTGATATCCGCGTGCAGGACCCCTATTCGCTGCGCTGCCAGCCGCAGGTCGCGGGCGCCTGCCTCGACCTCATCGACCAGGCCGCCCAGGTGCTGGAGCGGGAAGCCAACGCCGTCACCGACAACCCGCTGGTGTTCGACGGTGCGGTCATCTCGGGCGGCAACTTCCACGCCATGCCGGTATCGCTGGCCGCCGACCAGCTCGCGCTTGCGATCGCCACGCTGGGCAACATCGCCGAGCGCCGGATCGCGCTGCTGGTCGATCCGGCGACCTCGGGCCTGCCTGCGTTCCTCGCCCCCGACAGCGGGCTGCATTCCGGCTTCATGATCGCCCAGGTGACCGCGGCCGCGCTCACCGCCGAGAACCGGGCGCTGGCGACCCCGCGCAGCATCGAGACCCTGCCGACCAGCGCCAACCAGGAAGATCACGTCAGCATGGCCACGGGTGCGGCGCTGCGGCTTGCCCCGATGCTCGACAATCTCGCCGCGATCGTCGGCATCGAGGCACTGGCCGCGGCACAGGCGGTCGAGTTCCACCGGCCCCTCGCTTCGTCGGCACCGCTGGAAAAGGCGGTGCAGGTGATCCGCGCGCGCGTGCCGGCCTGGGGTGCGGACCGCAGGTTCGCCCCTGACCTGGAAGCGGCGCGCGACCTGCTGGGCGAGCTGGCAGCGCTTGCCCCGATCCGCCTTCCCTCACGCGACTGAGCACGACGGATGTTCGACCATGTGTGGCTGAATGCGGATCTCGCGACCATGCTGCCGGGTGGCGCGCCCTATGGGCTGATCACCGACGGCGCGGTGGCGGCGAAGGGGCGGCGCATCGCCTGGATCGGGGCCCGCAAGGAACTGCCGGGGCCGGCGAGCGAGACGCATGACTGCGAAGGTGGCCTGGTCACGCCCGGCCTGATCGACTGCCACACGCACCTGGTGTTCGCCGGCAACCGCGCCGGCGAGTTCGAACGCCGCCTTGAGGGCGCCAGCTACGAGGAGATCGCGCGCGCGGGCGGCGGCATTCTTTCCACCGTCACCGCGACCCGTGCCGCCGACGAGGCAGCGCTGCTTGCCCTCGCCGCGCCGCGCCTTGCGCGCCTGATGGCGGATGGCGTCACCACCGTTGAGGTCAAGTCGGGCTACGGCCTCGAACCGGCGACCGAGCTCCGCATGCTGCGCGCCGCCCGGGCGCTCGGCGAGGCGCACGAGGTCAGCGTGCTGGCCACGCTGCTCGCCGCGCACGCGCTGCCGCCGGAGTTCGCCGAGAACCGCGCCGGCTATGTTCAGTCCTGCATCGCGATGATGGAGCAGGCCGCCGCCGAGGACCTCGTCGATGCCGTGGACGCCTTCTGCGACACCATCGGCTTCACCGTCACCGAGACGACCAGCATCTTCCGCGCCGCGGTGGCCCAGGGGCTGCCGGTGAAACTGCACGCCGACCAGCTCAGCGACTGCGGCGGCGCGGCACTCGCGGCGCGGTTCGGCGCGCTTTCCGCCGACCATCTGGAATACGCGAGCCGGGCAGGGCTGGAGGCGATGGCCAATGCCGGCACCATCGCGGTGCTGTTGCCCGGCGCCTTCTACACGCTGAACGAAACGCGGGCACCCGACATCGCGGCGATGCGCGAGGCCGGGGTGGCGATCGCGGTGGCGACCGACGCCAACCCCGGCTCCTCGCCGATGCTGAGCCTGCTGCTGGCGATGAACATGGCCTGCACGAAATTCCGCCTGACGCCCGAGGAGGCGCTGGCAGGCGTGACGCTGAACGCCGCGCGCGCGCTGGGGCTCGACGATCGCGGCGTGCTGGCGGCCGGATTGCGGTGCGATCTCGCGGTCTATCGTGTGAAGCACCCGGCCGAGCTCAGCTACTGGATCGGCGCGGATCTGTGCCAGGGGCGCGCGGTGGCCGGACAGGCTCTTTGAGCACGATCGCCCGCGTCCAGTCGTTCGCCTTCCAGGGCATCGAGACCGTGCCGGTCGAGGTGCAGGTGCAGATCGCGCCCGGCCTGCCTGCCTTCCTGGTGGTCGGCCTGCCCGACAAGGCGGTCGCGGAAAGCCGCGAGCGCGTGCGCGCGGCCCTGGTGGCACTCGGCCTCTCGCTCCCGCCCAAGCGGGTGCTGATCAATCTCGCGCCTGCCGACCTGCTGAAGGAAGGCAGTCATTTCGACCTGCCGATCGCGCTTGCCGTGCTGGCCGCGATGGAGGTCATCTCGCGCGAGGACGTGGCGCAGTTCGCAGCCCTCGGCGAGCTCGGGCTGGACGGCACCCTGGCACCTGTTGCCGGCGTGCTGCCGGCGGCGATCGGCGCCTCGGCCCGCGACCTCGGCCTGATCTGCCCGGAAGCACAGGGCTCGGAGGCCGCCTGGGCGGGCGCGATCGAGGTGCTGGCGGCAGCATCGCTGCTGGCGATCGTCAACCACTTCAAGGGCAGCCAGGTGCTGACGCCGCCAGTGCCGCCCGCGCCGTCCGAGTTCGCGCGCGGCCCGGACATGAGCGACGTGAAGGGCCAGGAGAGCGCCAAGCGGGCGGTCGAGATCGCCGCCGCAGGCGGGCACAACCTGCTGCTGATCGGCCCTCCGGGTGCCGGCAAGTCGATGCTCGCGGCACGGCTCCCCGGCCTCCTGCCCGACCTCAGCCCGACCGAGGCGCTGGAGGTTTCCCAGGTGCATTCCGTCGCCGGCCTGCTGGAAGGGGGGCGGCTGGTGATCCGCCCGCCGTTCCGCGAACCGCACCATTCTGCCTCGATGGCGGCGCTGACCGGCGGCGGGCATCGCGCCAGGCCGGGTGAGATCTCCCTGGCCCATCGCGGCGTGCTGTTCCTCGACGAGCTCCCGGAATTCCCCCGCCAGGCGCTGGAGGCACTGCGCCAGCCGCTTGAGACCGGCCGCGTCTCGGTCGCCCGCGCCTCGGCCCACATCACCTATCCGGCGCGCGTGCAGCTGGTGAGCGCGATGAATCCCTGCCGCTGCGGGCATCTTTCCGATGCGTCACGTGCTTGCGGGCGGGCACCACGCTGCGCCGAGGAGTACCAGAACAAGATCTCCGGGCCGCTGCTGGACCGCATCGACCTGACCATCGAGGTCGAGCCGGTGCCGCCCGCGGAGCTCGCACGCGCGCCCGCGGGCGAGCCGAGCGCGATCATCGCGGCCCGGGTCGCGGCGGCGCGCGCGATGCAGCGTGCGCGCTACGGCCCGGACGGCCCGCAGTGCAACGCCGAGGCCGACGGCAAGCCGCTGGAAGCCGGGCTGAACGCCATGCCCGAGGCACGGCTGCTGGCCGAGCAGGCGGCGGAGAAACTCAGGCTTTCCGCACGCGGCTTCACGCGCACGCTGCGCGTCGCCCGCAGTATCGCCGACCTTGCCGGCAGCACTTCCGTTACCCGCGCGCACGTGGCCGAGGCGCTCGCCTTCCGCCACCGCCTGCCGGGCCGGCCCGGATAGGGCGGGGGGCCGGACCCAGGCTCAATCCCCCAGTCGGAACGCATCCGTGATTCGCCGGGCGCGGCCCGCATGATCGATCACGATGACGTCGAACCGCACGCCGCCCGCGCCGGCGCCGGGATTTTTCGCAAGCCAGGCGTCGGCCGCCGCCACCAGGCGTGCGCGCTGGCGTGCCGACAGCGCGGCGGCCGCATCGCCGAGGGTCGCGCGGAACTTCACCTCGATGAAAGCCAGCAACCCCTGCCGCTCGGCGATCATGTCGATCTCACCCACGCCGGTGCGCACCCGCCGCGCCAGGATCGCCCAGCCCTCCTGCTCCAGCAGCGCGCTGG
>JADYYZ010000049.1 GCA_020853405.1 Acetobacteraceae bacterium | reverse complement strand
CTGATGCCGCGCGATCATGAACCGCCGAGGCGGCGGCTTTCCGATTCGTAGGCCTCGGCGAAGACCTGCCCCAGGCGGCCACGCAGGCTCTCCGAGAAATCCTGCTTCAGGTCGGCGTACGCCTTCACGTAGTCGTCCCAAGCCGCGCTCTTGCCGGAGCCGGTGAGGCGGCCGAGGAAGCCGGCATCGTCCTCCTTGCCGCCGATCTGCTGCGGATCGAGGCGGGCGAAGATCTGCGCGATCACCGCGCGGAAGGCAGCGAGCAGCGCCACCTGGTGCGCCTCGAGGTCGCGGCAGGCGTCGGCGACCGCGCCGCTGCCGGCCTGGAAACCCGGCCGCGACAGGCCAAGCAGCAGCATCACCATCTCGGCTTCGTCGGCGCTGAACTTCAGCGGGTTGTTCTCGCCGGCGGCGACCACGGTCTGGCTGATGCGGAACTCGCTTTTCACGGCCCGGCGGGCGGCGAGCAGGCGCATCAGGCTGCGCGCGAGCAGCCGTGACGACCGGCCGAGCTCGGCAAGCCCGGCGCCGGCCGCGATCCCGGCGGGTGGCGTGATGCCGGCACCCTGGGCGAAGGCGGCAAGCCCGGCCTCGGCACCGGTGCCACCGGGCGAAGCGACCGCGGCCTGCGGGTGCACCGGTGCGGCCGGTGGCGGCGGCGCGGGATGGAGTGGCGGCACCTGGGGAGCGGCGATCGGCGGTGGCGCATGTGCCGGCTCGGGCGGCGGCGGCGAGGCCGGGCCGGCCGGTTTCGGCGCGAGGCCGGAAAGCGCCTCGTCCATCCAGTCGTCAGGCAGGCCACCCCCCGCCGGCGCCCCCGAAGGCGTCGGCAGCGGCACCGACATCGACTCCATCGATCCCGCCAGCACCGGCGGCACGTCGGGCAGCGGCGGCGCGGCACGGAAGGGACCAGGCGCGGGGGCGCCGCCGGGAGGGGCGAAGGGGTCGGCACCGTGGCCGCCGATCGGCCCGGGTGGCGCACCCGCGCCGGGGCCGAACGGGTTCGGCGCGGCGCCCGGCCCGAACGGATCCGGGCCTGCGCCGAACAGCGGTTCCGCGGCACCGACGCGCGGCGGCAACGGCGCCTGGACCGGCGGTGCGGGCTGGGCGCGGGAGATGTCGCGGATGCCGAACGGGTCCATCGGGTCGGCTTCCGGCGGCAACGCCGGTGCCGCCGCACCAGCACCCGGCCCCTCGATCGCCAGCACCCACTCGCCCAGCCGCAGCCGGTCGCCCGGCCCGATCGGGCGGACATTGCCGCGCCCGACCAGCATGTCGTTCACGAACGTGCCGTTGGCGGAGAGGTCGACCACCTGCCAGCCGGTCGGCCCCGGCTCCAGCCGGCAATGCTGGCGCGACATCTGGGCCGCCGGGTCGTGCAGCACCAGCGCGTTGCCCTCGCTGCGGCCGATCGTGCCGGCTGCGGCGAACGACGGCAGTGGCGGCGGCATGACGCCGGCAGGGGCCGACAGGATGCGGAACTGCAACGGGACCATGGCGGCCGACTATGGCGCATGAAGCGGCCCGGCAACAGCGTGCTTGCAGGATGCGGCCGGGGCGGCGCAGAATCACCGCCATGCCGCCCGCCGCGCGCCTGACCGACATGCATGTCTGCCCGATGATGACGCCCGCGGTGCCGCCGATTCCGCATGTCGGTGGCATGATCGTGGGGCCGGGCAGCCCCAACGTGATCACTTTGAACATGCCGCAGGCCCGCGCGCTGGCTGATATGTGCCTTTGTCCGCCGATGCCGCCGCCGCACCCGATCGCGATGGGCAGCCCGACGGTGCTGGTCAACAACATGATGGCGGCCCGCATCGGCGATCCCACCATGCATGGCGGCACGATCGTTTCCGGCGCACCCACGGTGATCATCGGCCCCTGACCGGAAGCCGGTGATCCGGAACGGGGCCGGCTACGCCACGCTGCCGTTGCCGCCGGCGGCGATATCCATGCCCTGGGCGATGAAGCGGGCGTAGCGCTTCGGCGCCAGCGTCGCCTCGCCCTGGGCTGCGGCCAGCATCACCGCCCCCGAGATGGCGCGGCCGGCCAGGTGCGGTGCCGGTGGCACCACCGGCTGGCCGGGTGGTGCCATGCTGCCGCCCGACCAGAACGCCGCCACTGCCGCCCATGCCTGGGGCGAGCTGAATTCCGCCGCCTGGGCGCGGTCCATGGCAGCGCGCCGGTGCTCCTCGGTCGGCTTGAACACCCACGTTTCCGCGGCCGACAGCGCCTCGAGATCGATCGGGCGCGGGGCTGCGATTTCGGCAGCGGCACGGGCGGCAAGGCAGGCCCACCATACGCCTTCGCGCTTCGGCAGGGCCTGGCTCAGGAAGCGCACGGCATCGGGCGTCAGGCCGGCCACCAGCAGGGCGGCAAGATACTGTTCGGGCGGGGCGGCGCGGGGCATCGCCTGCGCCTCCGGCGAGAGATCGCACGACGGCACGATCGCCTCGACCGAGGGCGCCGACATCTTCACGAACGGCTTCAGGGGGGGAGGATCGGTCATGTGCGGTTCAGTTGATCAGCACAATGCCGCCCTTGAGGATCAGCATGCCGTCGCCCTTCACCGTGCTCATCGGCGCCTTCGCTTCGAACATCGCCGAGCCTTCGATCTTCACCATGATGCCTTTGATCGTGACGCCCGACTGGTCGATGGTGATCGAGTTGCCGCCCACCTTCATCTCGATCTTCTGCATCGCTTCGGTCGCCTGGCTGCCTGCCGAGATCTTGGTGGTCTGGTTGCCCTGGCTGAGCTTGGTGTCGTAGTTGCCCTGGGTGATGGTGAGTTTGGTGGTGCCGGTGATCTCCTCGGTGCGGGTGCCCTTCACCGTCTGCTTGTCATCGACATGGATCAGCACGGTCTGGTTGTTCTTTACCTCGATATCGAGGTCCTTCTTCGAGAACAGGCGGATCTTCTCGCTGCCCGATTTGTCGTCGAACCAGAATTCGTGGCCCGACTTGGTGACCAGGCCGTTCTTGGTCTTGGCGTGGTCGTCGCCGATCAGCGAATGTATCTTGTCGACACCGTTGTATAGGCAGCCGACGATCATCGGCCGGTCCGGGTCGCCATCGAGGAACGCCACCAGCACCTCGGTATCGACCGGCGGCGTCCAGACGCTGCCCCAGCTGCGGCCCACCCATTGCTGGGCCACGCGCGCCCAGGCCGATTGCGCATCGGTGCCGTTGTCGGGGCCCCATGGATATTTGATGCGCACGCGCGCGAGCTTGTCGGGATCGCCGGTCGCGCTTTCGCTCCACCCCTCGGTCACGATGGCGGTGTGCAGGCCGTAGATGCGCGGGCGGGCGTTCCTGGGCGGCGCGGTCAGGGGCATGGTGTCGGGCGCCAGCATCACCTCGTTGCGGTAGGTCGCGAAACTGCCGCCGACGACGAAGGTGTTGTCGGATGCGGCGTGGCGGACGCCGGCGACGACAAGCCCCGACGGGACACTGCCGTTGATTTTGGGCGTCGCGTCGGTGCTGGCGAAGGTCAGGCCGGGCGCGAACCGCGGGCAGTCGCTGGAGGCGCGGATGATGCTGGCCTCCCACTCGGCTGCTTCCAGCCGCCGGGCGGCGACCTTGTCGAGCGGCACGCGGGTTTCCTCGCCCCCTTGCCCGACCAGGAACTCGTTCTGGTAGAGCGCCGAGGCGGCGCTTGGCGCGCCGCGTGCCTGCGCCTGGCCGACCACTTCCGACTTTTTCTTGAAGTCCCAGTCGTGCACGACGACCTTCTTCGGCACGAACCCGGCCGGGGCGGTGAAATCCTGCAGCGCGAGGTTCGGGTCCTCGCCCCCCAGCTCGTCGAAGGCAGCGGTTCCGGCGCCGACCACCAGGGTGTGGCTTTCCTTCGTGTGATTGAAGTACCAGCAGCCTCCCGCCAGCTCGACCACGCGCATGAAAAGCGACAGGTCGGTTTCCTGGAACTGGGTGACGAT
>JADYYZ010000048.1 GCA_020853405.1 Acetobacteraceae bacterium | reverse complement strand
CCCCAGAAATAGGGCAGGTAGGGCACGAACCGGCCGGCCGGGCCGGACGGCATCGGGAAGGTCCATTGCTTGTCGAAGCCGGCCATGTTGTCGCGCTTGGCGACCGCATAGGCGGATGGCGGGTTGAAGATCAGCGCCGACCTGCCCGACTGGATCGCGCGGTTGTTGCTGCCATCGTCCCACGCCCACACATCGTCGGGCAGGAACTTCGCGAGCTTCACCAGATACTCGAGCGCGCTGCGCAGCTTGGCGTTGCCGCTCACCGTGATCTTGCCTTCCTGGTCCAGCATGTGCGCGCCGAAACTGGCGAGGCACGCCCCCACCCAGTCGACCGCGTCGCTCTGCTGGCCCATCGGCAGGCCGAACGGGTGACCGGCCTTGTGGCATTTCTCGGCCGCCACCAGGAAGGCGTCCCAGTTCCAGCCGTCGGCGCCTGGGCCGGCGTGGTTCTCGGCCGGCCACATCACCTGCGGGTTGAGCCCGGCGTGCTGCTGCAGGAGGTCGATGCGGCCCAGGCACGGCTTCTGCTGCGTGCCGGCGACCGCGGGCACCGCCACCCACTTGCCGCTGCGCCGGCCGAGATAGGCCGCCGCCGGGCTCACTTCGCCGTATTTCGCGGTCAGCCGGCCCATCACGTCATCGACGGGCTCCAGGTGGTCGGCGTTGTTGCCGGGCTCCCAGGTCGGGAAGGACAGGATGTCGTGGCCCGACCGGCTCTGCGCCTCGGCGGCGATGGTCAGCAGGATCTGGTTGCCGACCGAGGTGATGAAATCGACCTGCACATCGACCTTTTCCTTGGCACCCCAGGCCGCGCACATCTCGCGCATGGTGTTGTTGCCCACCGGCACCCAATGATCCCAGAAGCCGCAGGCGACGCGGCCGGCCGAACCCTGGGCGCTGACATGAACGATGGGCAGGGCGGTCGCGGCCAGCGTCGAGCCGGCCAGCACCTGACGCCGCGTAAGCGCGCTCCGCGTGATGCGCTGCATTTCTCCCACTCTCCTGTTTCACCGTGCGGAATGCGCACACTGCGCCCGCTTTGTTTCACAGCTGACGCTAAGCGATGGGGCGACCAGCCGCAATAGGTCCCCGCCGCCGCCATTGGCGCGATGGCGGCCGGTGGAACAACCCTGCCGCCAGGAATTTCATCGCGTGCGCAGCTTGGCGACCGGCCGCCCGGGCGCTTGAATGCGCCCGCTTCCTCGACCCCGCCCCCCTACTCCCGGAGAACCGCTCGTGCGCCCCAACACCCTTCGCGATGCCTGGAAATCGGGCAAGAAGACCGTCAATGGCTGGCTCGGCATCCCCAGCTCCGTCTCGGCCGAGGCGATGGCCCAGGGCGGCTGGGACAGCATCACGGTCGATTGCCAGCACGGCCCGATCGATTTCCAGGCGGGCGTCGCCTGCTTCCAGGCGATCGCGCCATACGCCAGCGTGCCGCTGGCGCGCGTGCCGTGGCTGGAGCCGGGCATCATCATGAAGATGCTGGATGCCGGCGCCTACGGCATCATCTGCCCGATGGTGAACACCAGGGAGGAGGCCGAGCGTTTCGTCGGCGCCTGCCGCTACTTCCCGGCCGGCTACCGCAGCTTCGGCCCGACCCGCGTCAGCTGGTACGCCGGCGGCGACTACTACCAGCACGCCAACGCCAGCATCCTGACGCTGGCGATGATCGAAACCAAGCAGGCGCTGTCCAACCTGGACGCGATCCTGTCGGTGCCTGGCCTCGATGGCGTCTATGTCGGCCCGGCCGACCTTGCGATCACGCTGGGCGAGGCCCCGGTGGGCGACCCGACCAGTGCCGTGACGCTTTCCGCGATCAAGGAGATCGTGACCAAGACCAAGGCCAAGGGCCTGTTCGCGGGCATCCACACCGCCAGCGCCGAGGGCGCGCGCGACAAGACCGCGATGGGGTTTGATTTCGCGACCATCCTGGCCGACACCGCGCTGCTCGCCAACGCCGCCAAGGCGGCGGTCTCCGGCTTCCGCGGCACCACCGCGGGCCCGGCCAAGGCGGGGGGGCCGTACTGATGGCGATCACCGAAGCACTGCTTGCGGCGCTGCGCGCGGTCGATACGCCGACCATCTGCAACGCGCTCGAACTGGTGGTGACGCCGCGCGAAAAAATCCGCTTCACCACGAAGCCCTTCGTCGCCACCGAGCCCGACGCCGTGCTGGTCGGCTACGCGCGCACCTGCACCATCCGGGCCGAGGCAGACAGCTCCCTCTCCGGCGCGGACAAGCGGAAACTCCGCCTTGCCTGGTACGAGCACGTCGCCACCGCGACCCCTGGCCCCAATATCGCGGTGATCCAGGACCTCGACAGCCTGCCTGGCACCGGCGCCTTCTGGGGCGAGGTGAACACCGCCGTGCACAAGGGGCTTGGCGTGCTGGGCTGCCTCACCAACGGCTCGATCCGCGATCTCGGGATGGTTGCCAAGCCATTCCCGCTGATCGCCGGCGTGGTCAACCCGAGCCACGCCTTCGTGCACGTCACCGGCGTCGGCAGCGAGGTCTCGATCCACGGCATGGTGGTGAAGGATTCTGACCTGATCCACGCCGACCAGCACGGCGCCTGCGTGATCCCGCTGGCGGTCGCGGAGAAACTGCCGGCCGCGATCGATCTCGGGGCGCGGCGCGAGAAGGTGATCCTGGATGCCGCCCGCGCCCCGGGGTTCAGTTTCGCGCAGCTGAAGAAGGCCCTGGAGGGCGCCGACGAGATCCATTGATGCCGCCGGGCGCGGCGCCATGAGCGCCGCGCCCGGCGATTACGTCGTGGCGGGGCGGGGGCAATGACCCCTGCCCGGCCTGCCCACACCAGCGACCCCGGCCAAGGAAACCCCCAGCGATGGCCCAGCCCACCATCATCAGCTGTGCCGTAACCGGCGGCGGCGATTCCACCGGCACCTCGCCACACGTGCCGATCACGCCCGAACAGATCGCGGCGGAGGCACTGGCCGCCCGCAAGGCGGGGGCGGCGATCGTGCACATCCATGTGCGCAACCCGGCCACCGGCAAGCCCTCACGCGAGCTCGGGCTCTATCGCGAGACCGTGCGCCGCATCCGCGATGCCGGGACCGACGTGCTGATCAACCTCACCACCGGCCCTGGCGCCCGCTTCGTCCCCGATCCCGATGCGCCTGGCCTTGCCGGCAAGGGCAGCACGCTGGCCAGCCCCGAATCGCGGGTCGAGCACGTGCTGGAGCTGCTGCCCGACATCTGCAGCCTGGACGTGGCGACGCTGAATTTCGGCGAGCAGGCGATGGTGAACGTGCCGGCGCATCTCAGGAAGATGGCCGAGATGATCCGCGATGCCGGCGTCAAGCCCGAGATCGAGGTGTTCGACCTCGGCCACATCGAGCTGGCGAAGCGGCTGATCGCCGACGGCCTGATCGGCACGCCGCCGTTCCTGCAGCTGTGTACCGGCATCCCGTGGGGCGCGCCGGCCACGACCGAGGCGATGCTCGCCATGCGCAACGCGCTGCCGCCGGGCGCGATCTGGTCCGCCTTCGGCATCTCGCGCCACCAGTTCCCGATGGCGGCCCAGGCGATGATCCTTGGCGGCCACGTCCGGGTCGGGCTGGAGGACAACCTCTATCTTTCGCGCGGCGTGCTCGCACCAGGCAACGCGCCGCTGGTCGAGCGCGCGGTCGGCGTCATCGGGGCGCTGGGCGGCCAGGTCGCGACGCCCGCCGAGGCACGCGCCCTCCTGCATCTGGCACCCGCATGAGTGCTGAGGATCCCGCCGCCATCGCCGCTGCTCTGCTGGCCGCGCGCCGGGGCGGGAAGCTGGTGACGCCGGCGCCGCCGATCGCCGATCTCGCCACCGCCTGGGCGGTGCAGGACCAGGTGGCGGCAGCACTCGGCGGCATTGCCGGCTGGAAGGGCGGGCCGGCCGATCCGGCCGAGACCCGCGCCTCGCCGATCGTCGCCGGCTCCGTCGTGCGTTCGCCCGCCCGCTATGACGGCGCGGGCTTCCGCCTGATCGGCGTCGAGGGCGAGATCGCCTTCGTGCTGGCGGGCGGCTTTGCCGCCGGCGCTGCGCCGGACGACCGGGCGATCCTCGACAGCGTGGCCAGCGCGCATGTCGCGATCGAGGTCTGCGACACCAGGATCGACAACTGGCGGGATGCCGAGGCGCTGTGGAAACTCGCCGACTTCCAGGCCAATCGCGGGCTGGTGCTGGGAGATCCCGTGCCCGGCTGGCGCACCCGCGACTTCGGCTCGCAGCGTGCCGCAATCAGCGCCGACGGCGCCGAGCTCGGCGGCCGGGTCGGCTTCGGGCCGAGCGGCGAGCCGCGCGCCGTCTTGTGCGCGGTCGTGCGGCACCTGTGCGCCGCCCGCGGCGGCGTCGCGGCGGGGGCCGCGATCACCACCGGCAGCTGGACCGGCCTGCCGCTGGTCGCGCCGGGGGCCAGGGTGGCCTGCCACTTCGCCGGCATCGGCACCGCGGAGGCAGCGTTCTGAGCAAGCGGTCGCGCCAGCGTGCTACGACAGGGTCGCGCCCCTGGCGTTGACGTAGAGCGCATAGATGCTCCGGCTCGCCGCCATGAACAGGCGGTTCCTTTTCAGCCCGCCGAAGCAGAGATTGGCGCAGCGCTCCGGCAGCGCGATGCGCCCGATCGGGGCGCCTGCCGGGTTGAACACCACGACGCCGTCCAGCGCCGCATCGCCCATGCCCCAGCCGCACCACAGATTGCCGTCGGTATCGACGCGGAAGCCGTCGGGCGTGCCGCCTGGTCCTGCATCGATCAGCTCGCGCGCGTTGCGTACCCGCCCGCCATCGACGTCATAGGCGATGATCTTGCGCGGGCTGGCCCGCGAGGCGACGAGATAGAGAATCGTCTCGTCGGGGCTGAAGGCAAGGCCGTTGGGTCCCGGGATGTCGTCGATCACGACGCTCAGTTTTCCGCTCTGCCCGTCCAGCCGGTAGACGTGCTGGCCGAGTTCGGGCTCGGCGCGGTGGCCCTCGTAGTCGGTCAGGATTCCGAAGGGCGGATCGGTGAACCAGATGCTGCCGTCCGACTTCACGACCACGTCGTTCGGGCTGGACAGGCGCCGCCCCTCGAACCGGTCGGCCAGCACGGTGATGCTGCCGTCGTACTCGGTGCGCGTCACGCGCCGTCCGCCATGCTCGCAGGTCACCAGCCTGCCTTCGCGGTCGCGCGTGTTGCCGTTCGAGAAACCGCTCGGCGCGCGGAAGGTGCTGACCGCCCCGGTCTCCTCGCTCCAGCGCAGCATGCGGTCGCTGGGCACGTCGCTCCAGAGCAGCGCGCGCTGGTCGCCGAACCAGACCGGGCCTTCCGCCCAGCGGCAGCCGGTGGCCAGCCGCTCCACCGCGGCGAGCACGATCCGGTACTTGTTGAAGGCGGGGTCCAGCACCTGCACGGCGGGGTCGGGATAGCGCCCGGCAGGCTGCCAGGGCGCTTCGCTGGTGGTCTCGGTCATGCTGTTCCTCCCGCCGCGCGGGGCACGTGGCCCGCGATCCTGGGTAGCACGCCCGGCGATGCCGGCAAGCGGCATCATGCGCGGCGGGGCGGCGATGCCGCATTCGGGCCGCATTCGGGCCGCACTCGGCGCATAGTCGGTCGTCCAGCCGCCCGACCGGAGGATTCTGATGCGCCGCGCCCTGTTTGCCCTGCTGCTGCTGCCGGCGCTGGCCGCGCCGACCGCCACGCCCGCCCGGGCCGACGAGGCGCCGCGCACGAAACTGCGGCTTGCCGAAAGCGCCGAGATCGCCGTGCGGCCGGACGAGCTGCACGCGACGCTTGCGGTCGAGGCACGGGCCGGCACCGCGGCGGCGGCGCAGGCCGCGGTCAACCGTGCGATGGCCGCAGCACTCGAGCGGGCGCACGCGGTTCCCGGCCTAGTCGCCTCGACCGGCGGCTACCAGGTCTGGCGCAGCGGCGAGCGCAGCACCGCCACGCCGGCCTGGCAGGCATCGCAGACACTGGAACTCACCGCCAAGGATGCGGCACCGCTCCTGGAGCTCGCCGGCACATTGCAGGGCCAGGGGCTGGCGGTGCGCCAGCTTGGCTGGCGGGTCAGCCGCGACCTCTATCGCAGCACGCGCGAACGGGCGACCGAACAGGCGGTGCAGGGACTGACGGCGCGGGCCGAGCGCATGGCCGGCCTGCTCGGCCTTGCCTTCGAGCGCTTCGCCAGCGTCGAGCTCGACGCCCAATCGCCGCCGTCGCCGCGGTTCCGGGCGATGCCGGCGCCGATGGCCGCCGCCGCCTCCGCCCCGCCGCCGGTGGTCGAGGCCGAGGAGGTGCGGATCGGCGCCAGCGTCAGCGGCGAGGCCCTGCTCCGGCCTCGCTGACCTCGGCTGCCGGCGGCTCCAGCCGGTAGCGGAAGTCGCAATGCGTCGCCCCCCCGGCGATGGTCTGGGTGCGGGTCAGTTTCAGGTCGGGGTGGAAGCCTTCGCAGAACGCGCCGTCGCGGTTGCACGACAGCACCGCCGAGAGGTGCCCGATGCCCATGGCGCGATAGGTCTCGGCGTAGCGGCAGCGCGTGACGTTGAAGTCGAACTGCGTGTCGGTCCTGGCCACCACCTCGATCGCCAGCGCGTCGTCCTTGGTCCAGTGATGCTGGATCGCCGCGAAGTTCTCGATCGGGGATTTCTTCGGATCGGACTCGGCCGCGAACGCCGCCGCCGCCTGCCTGGCCAGTTTCACCACCGCGCGCGAGAGGATCTCGCTGGCCCGCGCCTCGCCGATCTCGGCGGAGAACTCCTCCAGGATCGCCTTGGCGAACTCCGCCTCGATCCGCCGCCGTTCGAGAATGCCGATCGTCATTGCCTGCTCCTTGCGGTGATCCGGCCCGCCTGGCCCGAGCCTAGCAGCCGGCGGGCGCGCCGGGCCATGCCGGACGGCTCAGGGCCAGAGTTCGGGGCGGATGCGGAAATGCTCGAGCGCCCGCAGAAGTGCCGCCCGGATGCCCGGCTCGATCGCCGAATGGCCGGCATCGGGCACGATCGCAAGCCTGGCCGCCGGCCAGTGGCGCGCCAGTTCCTGGGCGGTCTCGGGCGGGCAGATCATGTCGTAGCGGCCCTGGATGATCTCGGCCGGGATGTGTGCGATGCGTCCCATGCCGCCGATCAGCCCGCCGCCGGGCAGGAAACTGCCGTTGCGGAAATAATGCGCCTCGATCCGCGCGAGGCCGAGGGCGGTACGGTCCTCGGCGAAACTCACCACCGCCTCGGGGCTGGGCAGCAGGGTGCTGCAGCTTCCCTCGTACAGGCTCCAGGCGCGGGCCGCGGGCAGGTGCACCGCCGGATCCGGGTGCATCAGCCGCGCGTGATAGGCGCCGAGCAGGTCGCCCCGCTCCGGCGGTGGGATATGGCCGGCAAAGGCGGCCCACGCCTCGGGGAAGAACCGCGCGAGGCCGTGCAGGAACCAGTCGACCTCGCGCGCCGTGCCCAGGAACACGCCGCGCAGCACGGCGCCGGCGACACGCTCCGGGTGCGCCTGGGCATAGGCGATCGCCAGCGTCGATCCCCAGCTGCCGCCGAACAGCAGCCAGCCGCGAATGCCGAGATGGGTGCGCAGCCGCTCGATATCGGCGATCAGGTGCTGGGTGGTGTTCGCCTCCGTGCCGCCGAGCGGTCGCGACCGGCCGGCGCCGCGCTGGTCGAACAGCACGACGCGAAAGGCGGTGGGATCGAAGAAGCGGCGATGCACGGCGCCGGCACCCGCGCCGGGGCCGCCATGCAGGAACAGCACCGGCCTGCCGCGCGGGTTGCCGACCTGCTCGTAATAGATCGCGTTGCGGCTGCCCACATCGAGGTAGCCGCTGTCATAGGGCGCGATGTCCGGCCACAGGTCGGCGCGCGCGATCCTATGCTCGGGCATGCGGGAAGACCGGGTGCGGTGGGCGCGGCATGATCACGGCAAACCTAGCCCGCCTTGCGCGGCTGAACCATGATCCGTTGCATGCGCCCGATCCTGCT
>JADYYZ010000047.1 GCA_020853405.1 Acetobacteraceae bacterium | reverse complement strand
CTGCGCCCGGCCGAGCGGGTCCTGGAAGCCGGCTGTGGTGGCGGCGCCCTTCTCCCTGCCTACGCAGCGGCGGTTGGCCCATCCGGGCGCGTTGTCGGCGTCGACATCAGCCCCGACCAGATTGCCGCGGCCAGAGAGGCATGCGCCGGCAACGCCTTTGTCGAAGCCACGATTGCCGACATCAATGCGTTGCCCTGCGCGACGGGAAGCTTCGATGCCCTCGTCGCCATCCAGGTCATCGAGTATCTCGCCGACCCGCTGCCCGCGCTATCGGAGCTGCGCCGGGTCTCTGCCGCTGGTGCAAGGCTGGTGATCGTGGCAACGATTTCGGACACCATGTTCTGGAACACTGCCGCACCCGACCTTACCACGCGCATCCTGGCGGCGTGGCGGACCCACGCGCCGCATCAAAACCTTCCGGCCGAGCTTCGGCCGTTGCTGGAGGGCGCGGGGTTCCGGCTGGTTCGTCAGGCGCCGGTCAGCATCGTGAACAGCGCCTACCACGAGGATGCCTTCGCTTACTGGCTCGCCCGCCTGATGGTCGCCTATGTCACGACCAGCCGCCTGGTCGATGCCGAGGATGCCGCGCGGTGGCTGCAGGCGCTGGAGGAGGCCCACGCAGGCTCGCGGTTCTTCTTCAGTTCGACCCCGGTGCTCAGCCTGGCCATCGCGGCCTAGGCAGGCCCCGCCAGCACGGAAGCAGAGATGACCGATGGCTCCGCACTGACCAACCTGGCAGGCCAGGTGATCGTGGTCGATCACCCGCTGGTGCAGCACAAGCTCAGCCTGCTGCGCGATCGCACCCGATCGACCCAGGGCTTCCGCAAACTGCTGAACGAGATCGGCATGCTGCTTGCCTACGAGGTCACGCGCGACCTGCCGCTGCAGCTCGCCGACATCGAGACACCCCTGGCGCCGATGCGGGCACCGGTGCTGGCCGGCAAGAAACTGGTGTTCGCGCCGATCCTGCGCGCCGGCATGGGGTTCCTCGACGGCATGCTGGAACTCGTACCCTCGGCCCGCGTCGCGCATATCGGGCTTTATCGCGATCCCGGCACGCTTGCCGCGGTCGAGTATTATTTCAAGGCGCCGCCCGATGTTGCCGAACGGCTGGTGATCGTGCTCGACCCGATGCTGGCGACCGCCAATTCCGCGGTCGCCGCGGTCGACCGGCTGAAGGAGCGCGGCTGCCGCGAGCTGCGGCTGGTGTGTCTGCTGGCCGCCCCCGAAGGCATCGCGCATTTCCACGGCGTGCACCCCGAGGTGCCGATCTGGACGGCCTCGATCGACAGCCACCTCGACAGCCACGGCTACATCGTGCCCGGCCTCGGCGATGCCGGCGACCGCATGTTCGGCACGCGCTGAGCCGCCTGCCCGGGCGGTGGGCGGGCAGGCGGCCCGTACCGGCTACTGCGCCGGCGCCATGCTGACGGCCAGCGCCTCCTCGTAGACGATATCGACCTGGTCGCCGCCCTTCAGGCTGCGAAGCACCTCCTGGAAGCGAGGATCGCGCACCGTAACCGTGCGCACGCGACCGCGCGGCCCGACGAAGGTCACGGTGTTCTTGGCGAGATCGACCGACTCGATGCCGACCCGCACACGCACCACATCGCCGACCGCGCCGGCCGGGCGGCTCGCCCGGGCGCTGCGCAGCGCCACGGTCGCCGCCTCGACGTTCGAGGGCTGGCCCGCCGGTGCCAGGTAGGCGGCAACCGCCCGCTCATAGGTGACCTTCAGCCGCTGCCCCGCGCGCAGCCGGTCGAAATTGCGCACCTGGCGGCCGACCCGAACGGTCAGCAGTCCGCCCTCGGGGCCACGCAGCAGCACTTCGCGGGCGCCCCGATCGACCGACTCGACGGTGGCGATCACCTCGACGGCGCCGATCTCGACCGCGCCGGAGGGGGGCGGCATCGGCGCGGCAGCCGGGGGAGGTGCCGGCCGGTCGGCAGCGCAGCCGGCCAGGACGAGCATGCCGAACGAGCCGCACAGCAGGCCGCGGCGGGTGGATGGGGTCATGTGCTGTTCTCCTTGGTGTCGGGTGCGCCCGGGCGGAAACCGACGCAGGCGTGGCCGCTGGGAAGCGAGGTCCTCCGTGCGCGGTGCCAGCGATAGCGCGAAAGCCGTGCAATGGGAACGATCCCGCGCACCCGGGCGCACGGCCACCCAGCCTGCTACACCCAGCCTGCTATGCGGGCAGGGCAGGTCAGATCGGGTCGATCGGGAACAGCGGCCGCGTCACGCGTGTCCAGGGAATGCGGCGCATGTCAGCGATCGTCGGGCCGGCGGTGTTGGCGATCAGCGTGCGCGCCGCCAGCGGCTCGAAGGCAGCGCGGAAATGGCCCGATGACTTCACGAACACCATGCTGGCCGCTGCCGGATCGAACCCGACCGATCGATACATGTTGGTATCCCATTCCCAGCCCGGGCGGGTGCGCACGACGATGCGAAGCGCGCCCGCCTCCAGCACCGCGGTCGGGCCGTTCTGGAAGACGAAGCCGGTGGCACCGGCATCGCGCGCGACATAGGCGCCATCGGCGAGCGTGCCGATGCGGGCGCGGAGCCTGATCTTCTCCGCCCCCGTGAAATGCCCGCCCAGGCTGAAATCGAGCACGGCACCGGTGCCGGCAGCGTGCGCGGCGGCAGCGGCGGGCGGGTCGCACAGCGTCAGCAGGATCACGCCCTCGGCCCGGTCGGCGCCGGCCGCGAGCAGGCCGCGCAGCACCTCGGTCTGGTCGGCTCCCGCGCCTCCCGTCGGGCCATCGCCGGCATCGCCGACCAGGGTCATGCCGGGCGAGGCGAGGCCGACCCGGATCACCTCGTCGAGCGGCAGCAGTTCCGGCTCGAAGCGATGGCGGCGACTGAACGCGGCATCGGCCAGTTCCTCGGCCGCCTGCCGCGCTGCCTGCTGGTCGCCATCGGCGATCGTGAGCGCGGCAAAGCCGAGGCCCGGCAGATCGAGCCAGGGCTGCACCGGGAACAGGGCGGCGTGCAGCAGTGTTCCTTGCGCGAGCATCCCGTCGGCGATCGCCACCACCTCGGACAGCGGTGCCTCGACGGTGCGGGCACGCACCGGCGAGACCACCATCGGCCGCTTCGAAAGCGCCATCGCGGTGCGCCGCCGCCCGGCCAGGCGATCGAGCAGCAGTTCGGCCGTGCGCACACCCGTCTCGTACATGTCGATGTGCGGATAGGCGCGATATCCCACCAGATGCACATCCGGTTGCAGCATCTCGGCCGTCACGTGCGCGTGCAGATCGAGCGAGACGCCCACCGGCGTCGCCGGCGGCAGTTTCGCGCGCACGCGGGAAATGATTTCGGCCTCCGGGTCGTCGCAATCCTCCAGCACCATCGCGCCGTGCAGCGCCAGCAGCACGCCGTCGAGCCGGCCAGCGGCATCGAGTGCCGCCAGCATCTCGCCCAGCAGCGTCTCGAACGCGGCGCGCGTCACCGGGCCGCCGCTGTCGGCGCCGGCGGCGATCAGCGGCACTGGCTCGGCGCCGGCGGCGGCCAGCACGGAAAGGAAGCCCGGCACCTCGACCCTGGCATCGCCCCAGCCGTTCAGCACCGCATCGCCCCGCAGCAGCAGGCGGGCGGCGAAATCATCCAGCGTCGTCCGCATCGGCACGAAATGGTTGGTCTCCTGCGCCAGCTGGCCGACCGCGATCCGCAAGGATTTCATGCTGCGAAATACCCTTTTCGTTGCCAGCCGTGATCAGCGCATGGAACGATCGCGGCGACCAGAGCGGGAGGAAACCGATGCGCAAGATGCTGCTGGCTGCCGCGGCTTCGCTGGCCTGCCTGCTGGCGGGCGGGGCGCAGGCGCAAAGCGTGCTGCGCGCGGTGATCAGCGGCGAACTCCGCAGCATCGACCCGGTCTGGACCACGGCGGTGCAGACCCGCTACCACGCCTTCATGGTCTACGACACGCTGTTCGGCATCGATTCCGAACAGCGGATCCACCCGCAGATGGTGG
>JADYYZ010000046.1 GCA_020853405.1 Acetobacteraceae bacterium | reverse complement strand
TGACGGGTCAGGCCGTGCCCTTCTGGAAACTGAACGTCGACGGCACCGGCGGCGTCTCGGCCGAAGGCGCGGCGGCGCCGTCCGCCTTGGACTTGTCGGTTGCCTCCTTCACCTTCGTCTCGATCTGGCGGACCAGGTTCACGAGGCCATTGGTCAGCGCCGGCAACTGCACCAGCGGCACCAGGATCTGGCCGCAGGCCACCGGCTTGCCGTCGCCCCCTGCCTGGCCGAGCGTGATCCGCACCACGCCGTTCATCACGTTCGCCTCCATCACGCCATCGGCGAACAGTTTTACGTCGCTCATCGCATCATCCCTTGCTCTGTCCTGTTCAGTGGTCCCCGCCGCCGGTCGGCATCCGCCGCGCACCCGGGCCGATGCCGGCGCCGCTACTGTTCGCGGAAGGCACGGGCGAAACTGTCGCGAAGCGGCTGGGTGATGTATTGCCACAGGCTGCGCTCGCCGGTCACGATCATGGTTTCCACCAGCATGCCCGGCACCAGCTCGACATCCGGGTAGCGCCGCAGCTGGTCTTCGTCGATGCGGATCACCGCCCGGTAGAACGGCGCGCGCGTGCGCTCGTCGACGAGCGTATCGCTGGCGATGGTGATGACGTGGCCATGCAGGTAGGGCAGCGTGCGCGCCTTGTAGGCGGGCAGCCGCACCTCGGCCAGCAGGCCGACATGCACGCTGCGGATGTCGTTGGGATTGACCTGCACCTCGGCCACCAGCCGATCCTCGAGCGGCACGATATCGAGGATCGGATCGCCGGGCCGCACCACGCCGCCGGCAGTGAAGATGCGCAGGTTGAGCACGGTGCCGGAAACCGGCGCCACCACGTCGCGCCGCAAGGCGGCGTCGGCGGCCGGGCGCAGGCGCTCCTCGACATCGACCAGCCGCGTGCGCACATCGCGCAGCTGCTCGCCCAGCTCGTTGTTCAGCTGATCGTCGACCAGGCGGAGCTGGGCGGTGGTCTCCTCCATCTGGTTCCTGGTGCGCAGGATCTGGCCTTCCAGGTCGATGATATTGCCCTGCACCGATTCCAGCAGGCGCTGGCGCTCGATCATGCGCTGGCGCGGTTCCAGGCCGCGCGCCATCAGCTGCTGGCTCATCGAGACCAGGTCCTTGGCGAGCTCGAGCTGGCGCTGCTGGCTGCGCAGCTGGCCTTCGGTGGAGCTGATCTGGGCCTGGGCCTGTTCCAGTCGCGACAGCAGCATCTGGCGCTGGTTCTCGTTGGCGGCCCGGCGCGAGGTGAACAGCGTCTGCTGGGCGGCCACCGCGTCGGTGGCGCGCGGCACGGTCAGCGCCGCGGCAACGAGGTCGGCGGGAAACCGCACGTCGGGCGCGCGCGCGAGTTCGGCAAGGATGCGCGATTCCTGCGCCAGCAGCTGCCAGCGCTGGTCGCGCAGCGAGGCGGCGGTCGAGGTTGCCGCGACATCGTCCATGCGCAGCAGCACCTGGCCGGCCTCGACGCGCTCGCCTTCCTTGACCAGGATTTCGCGCACGATGCCGCCTTCCAGGTGCTGCACCGTGCGGCGGTTGCCTTCCACCTTGATCACGCCGGGGGCGACGGCGGCGGCCGAGAGCGGCGCCCCCCACGACCAGGCGGCGAACCCGCCAAGGAACAGGATGATCGCCGAGAGGCCGAACCACAGCGCGCCCCGCGTCGAGGGCGACGCGGCGATCGGCGCGAGGTCGGTCTGGGGCGGGCGATAGGCGCCGGGAACCGACAGGCCGGCGGGCACCAGCGCGCCACCCTTGGTCGCAGACGGGCCACCGGGCGGCGGCAGCGATCCCACGGCTGCGTTCATGGCGCGGCCCTCCGGTCCTCGAGCCGTGGCGGCGCCTCGGTGCCGGCCCCCTGGCCGGCGGGCAGCGCCGCCGGGCGGGCGGGCGCCATCAGCCGCTTCATCACCTCGGCACGCGCGCCGAACATCTCGAGCGCGCCGTCGCGCAGCACCATCACGCGGTCCACCCCCTGCACCAGGGCTGGGCGGTGGCTGACCAGCACCACCGTGGTACCGTGCACCTTCAGCTGTTCGATCGCGCGCAGCAGCGCCTGTTCGCCCTCGCCATCGAGGTTGCTGTTCGGCTCGTCCAGCACCACGAAGCGCGGCTTGCCGAACATCGCGCGCGCCATCCCCACCATCTGACGCTGGCCGCCGGAAAGGAAGGTGCCGCTCTCGCCGATCTCGGTGTCGTAGCCCTTGGGCAGGCGCAGGATCATGTCGTGCGCGCCGGCGAGTTTCGCGGCCTCGTACACCGCCTCCGGCTCGGCCTTGCCCATGCGCGCGACGTTGTCGAAGACCGTGCCGTCGAACAGTTCGACATCCTGCGGCAGGTAGCCGACATAGCGGCCGAAATCCTCGCGCATCCAGGTGAAGACGTTGGCCCCATCCAGCCGTACGGTGCCGGCCTGCGGTTCCAGCGTGCCCATGAGCAGGCGCACAAGGGTGGTCTTGCCGGCCGCCGAGGGGCCGATGATGGCGCAGGATTCACCGGGCTCCAGCCCGAAAGTCACGCCCTTGATGATCGCCTGCGCGGTGCCCGGGAAGGCATAGGTCACGCGCTCGGCGGCAAGCCGGCCGACCGGGGGCGGCAGCGGCATCCCGCGCGGGCGGATGCGCGGCATCGACAGGTGCTGGTTCAGCCGCCGCCAGCCCTGGCGGGCGGCCACCAGCTGCTTCCAGGCGCCGATCATCTGCTCGACCGGTGCCAGCGCCCTGCCCATGATGATGGAACCGGCGATCATCGCGCCCCCGGTGAGCTGCTGGTCCAGCACCAGCAGCGCGCCGACCGCCATCAGCAGCAGCTGCACCGCCAGCCGGAAGAACTTGGTCGCCGCCATCACCAGGCCGGCGCGGTCGGCGGCGCGCTGCTGGTCGGGCAGGATGCGGGTCTGGCCGTCGCGCCAGCGCTGCATCAGCTGCGGCATCATGCCCATGCTGTCGATCACTTCGGCATTGCGCACGACGCTGTCGGTGCGCCGCTGCAGCTGCATCTGCGCGGCGCTGGCCTTCTTCAGCAGCGAGGAGGTCATCCATTCGGTGGCAAGCGTCAGGCAGAACAGCAGCGCCGCGCCGCCGGCCGCGATCCAGCCCAGCGTCGGGTGCAGGGCGAAGATCACCGCCAGGTACACCGGCACCCAGGGCACGTCATAGAGCGCGGTCATGCCGGCGCTGGCGAGGAAGCCGCGGCAGACCGCGAGGTCGCGCATCGCTTCCATCCGGTAGGGGCGGTTCCTGAGCTGTGCCTCGATCACGCGGCTGAAGGCTTCCGGCGCGGCACTGCCCTCGATCCAGGCCGAACAGCGCTGCAGGATCTGGGTGCGCGCCGCCTCCAGCAGCGCCAGCAGCAGCAGGCAGGCGAGCGCGATCAGGGTCAGGAACAGCAGCGTGTCGACCGAGCGGGTCGCCAGCACGCGGTCGAACACCTGCATCATGTAGATGCTGACCGTGAGCTGCAGGACGTTGACGATCAGACTGAACAGCCCGACCGCGACGAACTGCTGGCGGCAGGCCTTGACCGCCTGGGTCAGGATGGTGGCGTTCGGCTCGATCGCGGGCCGCATCGGATTCAGCCACCCACCGCCAGCAGCCGCCTGGCCAGTGCCTCGGCGGCGGCGACCAGGCCACCCTCCGCCTCGACCCAGGGCAGGGCCGCCTGGATGATCGCGCCGGCGACCAGCACGCCGACGATCGTGGCAACCACCAGTTTCAGGAAGCCGGGCGGGCGGCGAACGTGCCCGAGATGCTCGCGAATGGCGTCGTGGCGGATCTGCTCGGCATGGTTGTGCAGGTAGCGGAACGCATAGGCGTGCAGGTCGGCGGTGGCCTGGGCGCGGTAGCGCGCGATCATTTCCAACGTGGCGGCCTCGCCGGGCGCGCGCGCCGGTTCGCGCCCGTCCTCGGCGGCGCGGGCATAAAGCCCGTAACTCAGGCTGTCCTGGAGCGCCTCGTCGGGGTCGCCGGAGCGGAACGCCGATGGCGCCAGCACCTGGGTCGTGGCGGCGGCGGCGAGGGCCGCGACGCCTTGGCTGGCGACGGGCCGGGCTGCGTCGTCGGTCACATCGCGCAATCTTGGCCTGATTTCGGTCGGATCCACGGCCGAGACCATATGATTACCCTGTGTCTAAAGAGTTTCACCGCGGCGCAATTCGCGGGGCAGGAGCATACCGGAACTGCCACGCCCGCGAAACCATGATGCACATTGGCCGCCGGTTCGGAGGTGAGCCAGGTCACAAAGGAACCCGATCGGGTAGCGCCCGGCGCGCCGGCGTGCCAGGAAAGACAGTAAGGATCATGAGTCGCTGCCGATTCCCCCGAACGCTACCCAGGCTGGCGCCGGCCGGGCCGAATCTGCCCGGCGGCAGCCTCGTGCCCGCGGCGCGGCCGACCCGCCTGCTTGCGGTCGCGGCCGGCCTTGCCGGGCTTCTGCTGGCGCCCGCCGCCGGCGGCCAGACCGGCAGCCAGACCAGACCGGGACAGTACGGCGGGCCATACGGGCCGGCCCAGCCTTCGCAGATTCAGCCGTCGCAGGCCCAGCCTTCGCAGATTCAGCCGTCGCAGAGCCAGGGGTTGCAGACCCGGCCGCTGCGCACCCAGCTCCAGGAATTCCAGTCGCTCCAGGCAGGGATGCTGGCGCCCGGCCAGTCCTCGTTCCTGCGCTCGGCGACCTCGCCCTATTCCCAGTACCAGGGCCTGCTGCGCTCGGTTGACCCCGACATCCGCCGCGGCGTCACGGTGGCGAACCGGCCGCGCCCGGAATACGACCCGCCGGGCCTGCGCTATGGATCGGTGATCGTGCGGCCGCTTTTGAACCTGGACGCGATGTACGACACCAACATCCTGGCGACCGGGCTCGAGGCGCTTGCCGACACCGTCTTCATCACCAACCTCGCTGCCGAGGCGGCGACCGACTGGTCGACGCACGAGATCAAGGTCGGCGGCTATGTCGATAACCGCCGATATGCCGAATACACCGACCAGGACACCACCTCCTGGCGGGTGAACGCCTCGGGCCGGTTCGACATCAGCCGGTTCCAGTCGATCGATGGCAGGGTTTCCGCCGGGCGCATCTACATCCCGCGCAACGACGTGGAGAACATCCAGACCGCGACGCCGGTGGCGGTCGACGAACAGCTCGCCTCGCTCGGCTACACGGTGCGCGAGAACCGCGCGGCGCTGCGCCTGCAGGGGGTCGCGCAGTCGCTGCGCTATCCGCCGACCACGCTCGGCACCCCGACCGGCCTGCAGATTCCGTTCGACCAGGCATTCCGCAACCGAGACAACTACATCGGCAGCGCCGGCGTCTTCTACGAGGTGGCGCCGCTGCGCTCGGCGGTCGTGATCGCCCGCGTCAACCGCCGCCAGTATGTCGAGGAGGGAGCCAATGCCGGCCAGCCGAACGGACCGCTGGCCCGCTCCTCGACCGGCTACGAGATCCTTGGCGGCGTCGATGCCGACTACAACGGCATCTTCGGCTTTCGCCTGCTGGTCGGGTGGCTGCAGCAGTTCTACGAGGATGAGCGGCTGCCGAACGTCAGTGCGCCGACGTTCGAGGCGGCGGTGCTGTGGAACCCCACGACACTGACCTCGCTGCGCTTCGCGGCCGACCGGCGGGTCGCGGAATCGATCACGCCGGGGGTGTCGTCGTACCTGGTGACCAATATCGGCGCGACCGTCGACCACGAGATCGCGCGCAACGTGCTGCTGAACGCGGGCGTCGGGTATCGCATCTCGGCCTACGAGAATTCCAGCCGCACCGACTATCTGCTGGCGGGCACGCTGGGTGCGACCTGGCTTTTGAACCGCAACCTGCGGCTTGGGGCGACCTATGTCCGCCAGAACGGCGACGGGCAGGGCCCCTTTGCCGACTATGACCGCAACCAGTTCATGATCCGGCTGACCGGCGCATTGTAGCGGCGCCACGGGGCGGCACCACGGAGCGGCACCACGGCGCGGCGGATCGGCCACGGCAACCGGGCGCTGGCGGGATCGGATGGGAAAAAAAGCGGCCGCCCGGGGAGGGGCGGCCGCTTCCCGTGGCGCGCTTGGGGGGATCGGCTGCGCGCCGCGCACGGTGGCGGGCTAGATGATCGTGTCGCCGCTCACCGCATCATAGACCTTCCAGCCCAGCCCGATGCGGATATCGGAGCTGCTGGCGATGCCGATATTCACCGGCCCGCCCGAGCCATCCAGCCATT
>JADYYZ010000045.1 GCA_020853405.1 Acetobacteraceae bacterium | reverse complement strand
CGCTGATCGCGGCGATCGCGTCCTCGTCGCCCATGGCGCCGATCGCCGCCGGATCGAGCCTGCCCTCGGCGCAGGCCTCGGCAAGGCCACGCCCATAGGCGATCTTCTGGCCTGAAAGCCCGACCGCCCGCAGATCACCTTCGGACAGGCCGAGGAAGCCACGCGGCGTGCCGCACGGCATCGCCGCCTCGAGCCTCGCGCGGATGGCATTGGCGGCGCTGTTGCTGATCTGCTGGCCCACCACCGCCGACAGCAGGGTGGCAAAGCCGGGCGGGCGGATACGCCAGTGCAGCGGCCCGGCGGCGCGTTCGATTGCAGCCAGGCGTGGGTCGATGCGGTACAGCCGGCGCAATGCGGCGCGTTCGGCGGCGGGAACCTTTTCCATCGGCAGGGACTGCGCCAGCAGTGGCGATGCACGTCAAGTTTGGCGGGAAGACTGTTTGGCGGGACGACTGTTTGCCGGGACGGCTGGCGGGCCAGGGGGCGGCGCGGGCGCGGGAGGCTCGCCCGCGCCGCCTGGGCGGATGGCGCGTCAGCCGACGCGCTCGACCCGCCCGGTCTTGCGGTCCATGGTGAAGGTCGCGATGCGGCTGCCGTCCTTGGTGGTCAGGTCGAAGCGCACGACGCTGTCCTGCTGCTGGGCGTTGGCGATCTTCCAGTCGCGCTCGCCCATCCACAGCAGGAAGCCTTCCGCGATCTTCACCGCCTCGGCGGCGGTGATCTGCTTGTCCTCGCGCCGCATCACGAGGCCGGAAAGCGGGCCGCGCGGACCCATCGGGCCGGCCATCTGGCCACGTTCGCCGCGCATATGCTGCCCCCAGTGCGGCATCCCCATCCCTGGCCCCATCATGCCGGGCCCCATCATGCCAGGCCCCATGCCAGGCCCCATGCCCCGGCCCATCCCCGGCCCCCAGCCACGCGCCGGTGGCGCCTGGTCGGTGGCGGAGGCCGGCGGCTGGGCGGGTGTCTGGGCCTGGGCAGGGGTCTGGGCGGATTGGGCAAGCGCCGGCGCGCCGGCACCGATCACGGCGGCGGCAGCGGCGGCCATCGCGGCGTTGCGGCAGAATCGGGTCATCCTGAATCTCTCCTTGTCTCGCTGGTTCCCGGCCATGCCGGCCGGGTGCGGGCCGAACCATCGCCGGCGGCCGTTACAGCCTTGTCTCGGCCGCGGCGACGAAATGTTGCGAACTGTAGCGGCAGCTCCCGCCGGGGTGCATCCGGGACTAGGCTCGGCGCGATGGAACGCGACCCGCATATCCTGGTGGTCGACGACGATCGCGAGATCCGCGACCTGCTGGCCCGCTTCCTGCGCGGCCATGGCATGCGCGTGACCACCGCGCGCGACGGGCGCGAGATGAAGCGCGACTTCGACGAAGCCCGCTATGCGCTGGTGGTGCTCGACCTGATGCTGCCTGGCGAGAACGGGTTGCAGCTGCTGCGCTGGGTGCGGGAGAGGGGCGCGATTCCGGTGGTGATGCTGACCGCGATGGGCGAGGAGACCGACCGCATCGTCGGGCTGGAACTGGGCGCCGACGACTACCTGCCGAAGCCGTTCAACGCGCGCGAACTGCTGGCGCGCATCCGCGCCGTGCTGCGCCGTGCCGCCTCAGCCGGCCCCGCCCAGCCGCCGGCCAGCGGCTTCACCTTTTCCGGCTGGCGGCTGGAAACCGCGCGCCGGCGGCTGCTCGATCCCGCCGGCGTCGAGGTGCCGTTGACCGGCAACGAATACGAGCTGCTGCACGTGATGCTGGAACGCCCCGGCCGGGTGCTGACCCGCGACGTGCTGCTCGACCTCGTGCACGGGCGCGCAACCGGCCCGTTCGACCGCGCGGTCGATGTCGCGGTCTCGCGCCTGCGCCGCAAGCTCGATGACGACGGCAAGGCGCCGGAAATCATCAAGACGGTGCGTGGCGGCGGCTATGTGTTCTCGGTGCCGGTCGCGCGCATCGGCGAAACCGTTCCCTGATGCGCCTGAAACTCTGGCCGGAAAGCCTGGCGGGCCGCACCTTCATGGTGCTGCTGCTGGGGCTTCTGACCGCGCAGGCGGTCGGGCTTGCGATCCATGGCTTCGACCGGGTCGGGGCGCTCCGCCTGCAGCACATGCGCGAGAATTCCGAGCGCATCACCCAGCTGTGGCGCATGCTGTCGGCGGCGCCGGCGGGCGCGCGCCCGGCCCTGCTGCGCGACTTCGAACTGATGCCCGGCACCACCGCGAGCCTGGATGACACGCCGCGCACCGTGGCCGAGCCGCCGCCGCACTTCATGATGCGCCAGCCCGCACCAGGCGGCGTGCTGCGCGGCCCGCCGCAGCTCCGCCCGCGCGAAACCCGGATCAGCGGCACCGAACCATCCGGCGGCGTCATGCTGGCGCTGCGCTTCGCCGATGGCGGCTGGCTCAATGTCACCACCCGCATGCCGCCGCCGCGCTTCTGGCACAGCCCCACTTTCCTGGCCGCCTTCGCGGTGATGAGCGTGTCGGTGGCGCTGCTGTCGCTGTGGGCGGTGCGGCGCCTGACCAGGCCGGTGACGACGCTGGCGCTGGCGGCCGAGCGCCTGGGCCGCGACGTCAACGCCCCGCCGCTGCCGGAGAACGGCCCGCGCGAGGTGCGCCAGGCCGCCAGCGCCTTCAACACCATGGCGCGGCGCATCCAGAAGTTCGTCGCCGACCGCACCGCCATGCTGGCCGCGATCTCGCACGACCTGCGCACCCCGATCACCCGGATGAAACTGCGCGCCGAGTTCATCGACGATGCCGAGCTGCGCGCCAGGATGCTTTCCGACCTCGACGAGATGGAGCGGATGGTCGCGGCCACGCTTGCCTTCGCCCGCGACGACGCGGCGGCCGAGAAACCCGGCCCGGTCGATGTCGCAGCATTGCTGCGCACGCTGGCCGACGAGGCGAACGACGTCGCCGGTTCCGAGCTGGTCGAGGTCGAGGCGCCTGCCCACCTTGCGCTTCCGGCCAGGGCGGTGGCGCTGAAGCGGGCGCTGTCGAACCTGGTCGGCAACGCACTGTCGCATTCCGGCGCCTGCCGCCTGCGCCTGCTGCCGCCGGCCGAGGGGTCCGCGCACATCCTGATCGAGGATGACGGGCCGGGCATCCCCGATGACGAGCTCGAGCGTGTGTTCCAGCCCTTCCACCGGCTCGACCCCGCGCGCTCGCGCGAGGCGACCGACCAGAGTTCCGGCGGGGTCGGGCTCGGCCTGCCGATCGCGCGCAACATCCTGCGCGCGCATGGCGGCGACGTGGTGCTGAGGAACCGCTCACCGCACGGGCTGACCGCGACCGTCACCCTGCCGGCCTGATTGTGCCGGCAGGTGCCGCGTGACCAGCGCGACCGGAAGGGCTAGCCTCGCGGTTCGCATACACCGGCCGCAAACGCCTGGCGCAGTATCCTGCCGCAATGTCCTGCCACAAGCATGGGGGGGTCCGCATGGAATGGGTCGTTCTGGGCGTTGTCGTCGCGCTCGTCCTGTACCTGGTCATGGTCTACAACCGCATGGTCGCGCTCAGGCAGGCGACCGGGCAGTCCTGGTCTGATGTCGATGTCCAGCTGAAGCAGCGCCACGATCTGATCCCCAACCTGGTCGAGACGGTGAAGGGCTACGCCGCGCACGAACGCGGCACGTTCGACGAGGTGATCCGCGCGCGCAACGCGGCAGTGAATGCCCAGGGTCCTGCCGCCGCCG
This sequence comes from Acetobacteraceae bacterium, assembly GCA_020853405.1. Taxonomy (GTDB): domain Bacteria; phylum Pseudomonadota; class Alphaproteobacteria; order Acetobacterales; family Acetobacteraceae; genus JADYYZ01. The sequence continues at coordinate 1,925 of JADYYZ010000045.1, read as the reverse complement.
CCTCGGCGGAAGGCGCGCTGAGCGGTGCGCTGGGCAGGCTGTTCGCGCTGTCGGAAGCCTATCCCGACCTCAAGGCGAACCAGAACTTCCTGTCGCTGCAAGGCGAGCTCGCCGATATCGAGAACAAGATCGCGGCAGCCCGGCGCTTCTTCAACAACGCGGTCAGCGAGTACAACACCGCGATCCAGTCGGTGCCGGCGGTGTTCTTCGCCGCCAGCATGGGCTTCAAGCCGTCCGGCTTCTTCGAGCTTCCCGAACCCGAGCGCGCCGCCGTGCAGCAGGCGCCCAGCGTGAAGTTCTGAGGCGAAAGGAGGGGCGGCCAGCCGCCCGCCGATGCGCGCGATCGGGCTGAAGACCTGGCAGTGGAACAACGCGGCCAAGACCGTGCTGCTGCTGGCCGGCTTCCCGGTGCTGCTGGTGATCCTGAGCTTCGCGGTGGTCGCGCTGTTCGTCGCCGACAGCGCGCCCGGGTTCATGGCGGGGGTTCGCCAGACGCTCGAGATGCTGCCGGGCGCGACGCTGGTGGCGGTCGTGATCACCGCGATCTGGTTCGCGATCGCCTGGTTCCTGCACCAGAGGATCATCGACATCGTCACCGGCGCGCGGCCGACCACGCGCGCGGCCGAGCCGCGACTTTGGAACCTGCTGGAGAATCTGTGCATCAGCCGCGGCCTCGCGATGCCCAGCCTGCGCATCATCGAGACCGACGCGCTGAACGCCTTCGCAAGCGGGCTTGCGCGCGAGCACTACGCGGTGACGGTGACGCGCGGGCTGATGCGGCAGCTCGACGATGCCGAGCTCGAGGCGGTGCTGGCACACGAGCTCACGCACATCCGCAACGGCGATGCGCGGCTCGGCGTGGTGGCCGCGGTGTTCGCGGGCATCCTGAGCCTGATCCCCGATCTGTTCCTGCGCGCCTTCCGCTTCGGCCGGATCAGCACCGCCGGCGCGCGCCGGCGCAGCTCGTCCCCATCCTCATCCTCATCCTCGTCCTCGTCCTCGTCCTCCGACTCCTCGCGCTCCTCGGGCGGCGGCAGCGGGGCGCTTGCGATCGTCGCCATCGTGCTGATCATCCTGGTCTGGGTGCTGGCGGTCGCGCTTCGCTTCGCGCTGTCGCGCAACCGCGAGTTCCTGGCCGATGCCGGCGCGGTCGAGCTGACGCGCAACCCGGACGCGATGATCATGGCGCTGCGCAAGATCGAGGGGCGATCGAACCTGCCGCAGGTGCCCGACCAGGTGCGGGCGCTGTTCCTGGACGACCAGAAGAACGCCAGGGGCGCCTCGTTCTGGGCGACGCACCCGACGATCGCCGAGCGCGTGGGGGCACTGGTGCAGCACGCCGGTGGGCGCGATCCGGGCCCGATCGCAGCCCTGGCGCCGCCTTCCGCAGCCGAATCCGTGGTCGCGGCCGCCGCCGACCAGCCGACCGTGATCGCCTCGCCCTGGGCGCCGCACCCGCCACCGGCCAGGGGCCCCTGGGGCTGACGGGGGGGCGCGCCCCCGCGGCGATACACGCATATGCGGGGCTGGATTTCGCCGGCGCATTTACGCATCCTTAAGCGATGTCGGTCAGGGTTTCGCGCGTGATCGCGCTCAGCTCCCTTTCTGCCTTCGGTGCCCAGCTCGCCAGTGCGGCGCGCGAGGCACGCTTCGCGCCGACGCAGCCGCAGGCAGGTGCGGCGCCGGCCAAGCCGCAGCCGCCCGGCGCACCGGCGCTGCCGATGATGCCGGCCCCCACCATGCCGCGCGGCAGCCTGCTTGATCTGACGGTCTGACCGCCCGGCTACGCGCTTGCCTTCGCCGGCCGCCGGGCGTTACTGGCGCCATGGCACCGGGATCGCGCGCTGCCCTGGCCTTTGGCGTTCTGCTTGCCGTCGCCTGCGCCGGCGTCTGCCCCGCCGGCGCCCAGGGCGGGCAGAATACCT
>JADYYZ010000044.1 GCA_020853405.1 Acetobacteraceae bacterium | reverse complement strand
CCGACGCAGAAGGAAGCGGGGGTGCCGGAATACCCGGCCTACTCCTGGTTCGGCATCTTCGGCCCGGCGGCCACGCCCGGCCCGATCCAGGACAGGATGGCAGCCGCGGTTGCGCACGCGCTGGCCGATCCCGCGATCGCGCAGAAGCTCGAGGCGGGCGGCACGCCGCCGATGATCGGCTGGACGCGCGAGCGCTTCGCCGCGTTCGTACGTGACGAGGTGGCGCTGTGGGGGCCGCTGGTACGCGCCTCCGGCGCCGAGGCGCAGTAGCCGCCGGCGCGACGGAAGCCTGACCGGGTTCCCATCGCGCAAAAGCGATGGGAACCCGGTGCCGCCCGCGGCCGATGCCGCGCATCGCCCCGAATGCACTACGCAACCGGGGCGCCAGTATCAGTTGCCGCGGGTCAGGTTCACCGCGGCGGCGCGGCCGTCCTTCTGGGCTTCGACGTCGAAATTGATCTTCTCGCCCTGGGCCAGGGTGCGCAGCCCGGCCTTCTGCACCGCGCTGATGTGCACGAAGATGTCCTTGCCGCCTTCCTCGGGCGCGACGAAGCCGTAGCCCTTGGTGGGATTGAACCATTTCACGGTCCCGGTGGTCATGGTCCAGACGCTTCCCTTCGTCCGGTCGCCCGCGCGGATCGCGCCCGCGCGTCCGGCCGTCCTGCTTTGCGGCCGCGCACCCCCGTCAAGCCCGTGCGCGGCCCGTTGACGTGACGTCGCGGGATCGGGCCGGGCCCGATCTTCTTGCCCCGATCGTGTGGCACGCTCGGCGGCCGGTCGGTTCGGGCGGTCTGCCCGCGGCCGGCGCACGGTTGCGCCGGCACCCGGCAGGTTAGGGTCGATCGGCCCGGACCGGCAACAAGCCAGTCATGCAGTGCAAAATTGCCGCAGCCGCCGCGTGTGCCGCGATCTCCGCCCGATCAGCTGCGCGATCGGGTGCCGCGATCAGCGCTACGCTGCGTCCTCGTGCCTCGGCCGGGCGCGCACATAGGCCTGCGCGGCATGCGCCTCGCAGTACGGCTTGCCCACCAGCGCGCGGTCGGAACAGAACCTGAAGTCCGGCTTGCCGGGCTCGCCGATCGGCCAGCAGCAGCTGGTGTTCGACAGGCGCGGCGGGGGCGGGGGCGCCGGCGGGGCGACCGGCCGCGGCGGCGGCGGTGCCACCGGCCGCAGCGCATGGCCGGCCGCGACCACGTTGAAGCTCCGCGGCGGGAAACCCATCCGCTCCGCCGCCCGCATCGGCGCCGGGCGCGGTGCGCGTGGCGCCTGCGGCGCACCCGGCACGCGCCGGATCGGGCTCGGCCGGGCGGAAAGATTGAGCCGGTGCGCCTTGCCGACCACCGCGTTCTTGCTGATCCCCATGCGGCGGCCGATCTCGGCCGTGCTGTGCCCCTCCGACCACAGGGCACGCAGGCGGGAAATCTGCTCGTCGCTCCAATCCATGGGGAGGCTCCCGGGTTTGACCTACTAGATACAGTAGCAGCTTCCCGAGTCGCCCCTCAACAGATTGTATGCAACCGTAGGTTAGTTATCCCCAGGATTCTTCCTGATCCGGCCTGTGGGTAACCACGCGCTGCCCTCCGCGGCCCCCCCTCACAGCAGCGCCTTCGGCATCATGCCGTGCACGCCCTTGATGCCGTTCACGGTCTGCGTCACCCGGAAATCGCAGGCCAGCGAGCAGAACTGGTAGGCATCGAGCGGCGACAGCCTGGTGCGCGCGGCGATGAACGCGATCATCTCGCGCAAGGCCTGTTTCATCGCGAGGTCCAGATCCTCGTGCATCCCCATGCTGATGAAGTGGGTCGGCGTCTCGCCGCGCGGAAACCTGGTGCTCTCGGGCGAGCCCCGCTTGTGCAGGATCAGCGTGAAGGCGCCATCGAGGCACATTTCCAGCGCCGAGATGCAGACCTCGCCATCGCCCTGGACGCCGTGGCCGTCACCGGCCGAGAACAGGGCGCCCTGCACGTGCACCGGCAGGAACAGTCTGGTGCCTGCCACCAGTTCCTTGTTGTCGAGATTGCCGCCGTGCTCGCGCGGCGGCGCGGTGCTGATGCGGCCATAGACGGCGGGCGGCGCCACCCCCATCACGCCGTAGAACGGCGCGAGATCGAGCTCGGTGCCCCAGGGCAGCCGGCAGCGACGGCGGGCGCGATCGACCGTGATGTGCAGCACGCGCGCGAGCGGGAAATCCTCCGGCAGCGTGCCGCCCAGCGGCACCACGCCGTTGTAGCCCCAGTCGGCGGCAGGATCGATGCGCTCGATCCGCACCTCCAGCGTATCGCCGGGTTCCGCGCCTTCGACCGCGACCGGGCCGGTCAGGATGTGCGGCCCGACCTCGGGCTTGATGTGCGCCAGCACATCGGCAAGGGCTGCCGGAATCGCAAGGCCACTGTCGGGCGCGGGGAGCACACCGTCGCGGCCCGAGACAGTGAGCATTTCCACCGTGTCGCCCGACTTCACCGTGAGCTTGGGCGCAAGGGCAGCGTCGAAATAGCCCCAGTGCACGGTGTGGCGCGAGGCGTCGATCCGGTGCGTGGCCAT
>JADYYZ010000043.1 GCA_020853405.1 Acetobacteraceae bacterium | reverse complement strand
GCGCTGGCCGCGACGCGGAACTTCCCCGGCGTCACCGGCGACGTGTCGTTCGATGCCGATCGCGAGGTGGTGATGCCGCTGCTGCGGCTGATGATCGCGAACGAGCAGTTCGTGATGTGGCGCCCCGCCTGACGTGGGCGCCAGCGTACGGCCGGTTGCCGTCGTCACCGGCGCGGCCCAGGGCATGGGCCTCGCCCACGCCCTGGGCCTTGCCGCGGCGGGCTTCGATCTGGTCGGCATCGATCGCGATGCGCAAGGGCTTGCCCGGCTCGGCGAGGCAGTTCCCGGCGCCCGGTGCCTCAATGCCGACGTCACCGACGAGGCAGCGGTCGGCAGCTGTTTCGCCGCACTCGATCGCATCGACGTGCTGGTCAACAACGCCGGCGGTGCCGCCTCGGCCGCGCCGCTTTGCGAAACCAGCCTGGCCGAGTGGGACGCCAACCTGCGGCTGAACCTGACCAGCCAGTTCCTGTGCATCCGCGCGGCCCTGCCGCGGATGCTGGAACGGCAGGACGGCGCGATCGTCAATATCGCATCCAGCGCGGTCTTCTCGGGCAGCACCGCCGCCCTGCACCGGCCAAGTGGACCGATCGGCGGGCCCGTCGGCGGGCCGGTCGGCGGGCCGGTCTCCAACCTTGTCGCCTATGTCGCGGCCAAGGGTGGCGTGGTCGCGATGACCCGGGCGCTGGCGCGCGAACTCGGGCCTTGCGGCATCCGGGTCAATGCGGTGGCACCCGGCTTCACTCCGACGCCGCGTGTGCGGGCGGCATTTCCGCGTGCAGCGATGGACCGCATGCTCGCCGACCAGGCGATCGCACGCCTCCAGCGGGCCGAGGACGCAACCGGCGCGGTGGTGTTCCTGGCCTCCGCCGCCGCGCGCTTCATCACCGGCCAGGTCATTCGCGTCGATGGCGGCGGGAGCATGGGCTGATGGCACTGCTCGGCGGCAAGACGATCATCCTGACCGGGGCCGGCTCCAGCGTCGGGCGGGCGGCAGCGGCACTGTTCCGCGACCAGGGAGCGGCGCTCGTGCTGGTCGATCGCGACCGCGCGCGAATCCCGGGCGACGACGACGCGCTGGTGATCGAGGCAGACCTGACCGCGGCCGGCGCCTGCGCCCGGATGGTGGCCGATGCAGAGGCACGCTTCGGCGCGATCGACGGGCTTGCCAACAGTTTCGGCATCGACCCGCCGACCGCGCGCGGCACGCTGGAGACCAGCGAGGAGGATTTCGACCGCATCCTGCTGGTGAACCTGAAGGCGGTGTTCCTGTGCTGCCGTGCCGTACTGCCGGCGCTGCGGCGCCGCGGCGGCGGTGCGATCGTCAACATCGCCTCGCAGGGGGCGCTGCTCGCGCTGCCCGGCATGACCGCCTATGGCGTCTCGAAAGCGGGCGTGTTGCAGCTCACCCGCCAGATCGCCGCCGACCACGGGCGCGAGAACATCCGCGCCAACTGCGTCTGCCCGAGCGGCCTGGAATCCCCCTCGCTCGACCGTGCCGCGATCCTCGATGCTGCCCAGCTGGCGCGCCGCACCGAGGCGATGAAGGCGATGGCGCCGCTGGGCAGGGTCTGTACGCCCGCCGATGTCGCGCGCGCGATGCTGTTCCTGCTGAGCGACCTGTCGGGCTTCACCACCGGCGCTGCGCTGCCGGTCGAAGGCGGCGGCACCATGGCCCTGCGGTTCTGAGGGAGGCATCATGATGCAGTGGGGCCTGATCGGTACCGGCACGCACGCGATCGAGCGGATCGTGCCCGCGCTTGCCGCCGCCGGACAGGCGCTTCAGGGCGTCGTCGGCAGCAGCGCCGAAAAGGCCGCCGCGTTTGTGGCACGGGCAGGGGCGGGCAGCGCCTGCCCGTCGCTGGATGCGCTGCTGGCCGACCCCCTGATCGATGCCGTCTTCATCTCGACGCCGAACGACCAGCACCACGACCAGGCAATCGCCGCGGCGCGGGCCGGCAAGCATGTGCTGGTGGAAAAGCCGATGGCCCTTGCGACCGGCGAATGCCAGGCGATGATCGCCGCCTGTGCCCAGGCGGGCGTCGCGCTGGGGCTTGGTTTCCAGCAGCGCCACGCACCGGTGCATCGCGAGATCAGGCGGCTGATCGGGTCCGGCGCGCTGGGCGAGATCGTGCTGCTGCGCGGCGAATGGCACACCGCCTATCCGCCCTGGACGAACTGGCGCGCCGACCCAGCACGTGCGGGGTCGGACGTACTGGGCGCGGTCGGCGTGCACGTGCTTGACCTTCTGTGCTGGCTTGCCGGGTCCGAGGTCGCCGATGTCACCGCCATGGCGGACCGCGACCGCGGCATGGATCGCACCGTCGCGGCGACGATCCGCTTCACCGGCGGCCCGATCGCGGTGATGACCGCGACCGCACGCGCGCGGGCGGCAAGCAACAGCATCTGGGTGCTCGGCACGCGCGGCACGGCATCGGGCGTCGGCACGCTCGGCATGAACCCGACCGGCCGGCTGGAAACCGTGATCGACGGCAATGCGGCGGTGCGCGACCTGCCGCGGATCGACCTCTATGCCGCGCAGTTCAGCGCCTT
>JADYYZ010000042.1 GCA_020853405.1 Acetobacteraceae bacterium | reverse complement strand
CTCCTGGGCTGCCCCGACCTCGCATCGCGCGCCTGGGTGATCAACCAGTACGACACCACGGTGATGGGCAACACCATCTTCCGCCCCGGCCAGGCCGATGCAGCCCTGGTGCGGATCGAAGGCAAGGCCCGGGCGCTTGCCATCACCACCGACTGCACGCCCCGCTGGTGCCTGGCCGACCCGGAGCTTGGCGGCGCGCACGCGGTCGCCGAAGCCTGGCGCAACATCACCGCGACGGGCGCCCGCCCGCTCGCCATCACCGACAACATGAATTTCGGCAACCCCCGGAAGCCGGAGATCATGGGCCAGTTCGCCGCCGCCGTGATGGGCATGCGCGCCGCCTGCCTCGCGCTCGACTTCCCGGTCGTGTCCGGCAACGTCTCGCTCTACAACGAGACCGAGGGGCGACCGATCCTGCCCACCCCGGCGATCGGCGGGGTCGGCGTGATCGATGATGCGGCCCGCGCGGTCGGGCTTGCGATGCCCGCCGGCCAGGCGCTGGTGCTGGTCGGCGAGACCGGCGGCCATCTCGGCGCCTCGCTATGGCTGCGCGAGATTCTCGGCCGCGAGGACGGGCCGCCGCCGCCGCTCGATCTCGCCGCCGAACGCCGCAACGGCGATTTCGTGCGCGCGGAAATCCTGGCCGGCAGCATCACCGCCTGCCACGACTGCTCGGATGGCGGGCTGCTGGTGGCGCTGGCCGAGATGGCGATGGCATCCGGCGTCGGCGCCACGCTCCTGCCAGGCCCCGACGACATGCCTCCGCATGCGTTCTGGTTCGGCGAGGATGCCTCGCGCTACGTACTGGCCACCGGCGATGCGGCCGCGCTGGTCGCGCGGGCACGGGCGGCAGGGGTCCCGGCCCGCCTGGTCGGGCGGGCGGGCGGAGAGGATTTGACTTTGGCGCCTGCGGTTTCCATATCGGTGGCCAGGTTGCGCGAGATCAACCGGGCTTGGTTCAAGACCTTCATGGAGGGGAGCGGCTGAGCGATGCCGATGGCCGCCGCCGAGATCGAGGGCCTGATCAGGGCCGCCTTCCCCGACGCCGAGGTCAATATCGAGGACCTGCGCGGCGACGGCGACCATTATGCGCTGACCGTCGTCTCCGCCGCCTTCAAGGGCAGGAGCCGCGTGCAGCAGCATCAGCTGGTCTATGCGGCGCTGAAGGGCAGGATGGGCGGCGCCCTGCATGCGCTCGCGCTCCAGACCTCCGCCCCCGATTGAACCCGGCACCTGCACCCGGCGCCCGACGATCCCGCACCACGATCCCGCACCACGACCCTGAGCGACGACCCCGACCGACCAGCCCGAGAGGCACGACAATGTCCAACCCCGTCTTCGAACGCATCCAGGCCGACATCACCGCCAACCCGGTCGTGCTCTACATGAAGGGCACACCGATGTTCCCGCAATGCGGCTTTTCCGCCCGCGTTGTGCAGATCCTCTCGCACATGGGCGTCCGGTTCAAAGGCGTGAACGTGCTCGAGGACCCCTCGATCCGCGACGGCATCAAGCAGTTCACCAACTGGCCGACGGTTCCCCAGCTCTACGTCAAGGGCGAGTTCGTCGGCGGCTGCGACATCGTCACGGAAATGTTCCAGTCGGGCGAGCTCGAGACCCTGCTCACCGACAAGGGTGTCGAGCGCGTCAGCGCCTGAACCAGGAAGAAGGCCGGCCTGGAGGAGGGGCGCGAGGCAGGGCCGGCTGACGCTTCGTGCATATCGCGTTCATCACCGATCAGATCCCGCGCCCCAATCGCGCCGGCTATCTGACCTATTCCCACGCCCTGATCTCGGCGCTGGCCGAACGCGGCCACGATGTGACGATCGTGCTGGCCGGGCAGCGGCTGAGCGCGCCGATCATCCGCTATGCCGATGACTACGACCTCGACCGGGTGCGCGTGGTCGGGCGGGGGCTTGCGAGTTTCCGGGGTGGCGTCGTGCTGCGCCCGGTCGGCGCCTGGGCGCGGGCACTGGCGCGCGGCACGCTCGCGGTGCTGCCCGCCGGGATCGGGGAGACCCTGCGCCGCCGGGCCTGGACGCTGTCGCACGGCCATGTCGATGGCGTGATCGGCCGGTTCCTGAGCGCGCCCGAGGCGCGGTTTGCCGCGAGCCTTGCCGCGCCCGCCGACCTCGTGATCGCCGATACCATCTTCCGCGCCCCTGCCCTGCCGTTCCTGCCCGGGCGGCGGCGGCGCGCGATCCTGACCCACGACGTGTTCCATTCCCGCCACGCATCGCTCAGCGCGCGCGGCATGGCGCTGATCCCGCCGAGCCTCTCCGAGGCGGACGAGGCCGCCCTGCTCGGCACCGCCGACCTGCTGATTGCGATCCAGAGCGGCGAAGCGGCCGAACTCGCGCGCCTCGCGCCACGTGCCAGCGTGGTCACGGCGCCGATGCCGGCGCGCTTGTCGCCGCGGCCGCCGGAATGCCGGCGCGAGGCGGGGCGGCTGGTCTATGTCGGCTCCGGCACGCCGCACAACCTCGATGGCATGCGCTGGTTCCTGGCCGAAGCCTGGCCGCGCCTGCGCAGCACCCGCCCGGGCAGTCAGCTCGATCTGGTGGGTGGCATCGGCGCGGTGCTGGAGGCGCCGCCCGAGGGTGTCGCGGTGCTCGGCCAGGTCGAGACGCTGGCGCCGATCCTCCATCGCGCCTGCCTTGCGATCGCGCCGCAGCTCGCGGGCTCGGGACAGTCGATCAAGCTGATCGACTACGCCGCGCATGGCCTGG
>JADYYZ010000041.1 GCA_020853405.1 Acetobacteraceae bacterium | reverse complement strand
TTCCAGCCGGCGGTGAATACCGGCGCGTTCCAGGGCGTGATTGCGACAACCACGCCCAGCGGCTCGGGCCGCGTGTAGTTCAGGTGCGTGGTCGGCACCGGGATCACGCGGCCGGCGATCTTGTCGGTCCAGCCGGCCCAGTAGCGGATCATGTCGGCGACCCGCGCCAGCTCGGCCGTGCAGTCGCGGATCGGCTTGCCGGTGGTGGCACTTTCCAGCCGCGCGAAGGTCGCTGCCTCGCTCTCGAGCGCGCTCGCCCAGTCCTGCATGCGCCGCCCGCGCTCGGCACCGCCGAGTGCTGCCCAGGCGGCCTGCGCCTCGGCGGCGACGCGGCCGGCGATGCCGGCAAGCCCGGCCCCGGCGTCGCGGTACTGGCCGATCGGCGCGCCGGTCGCGGGATCGAGGAGGGTGATCGGCTGGCCCTGCCCGTCCGCCGCGCCGCCGTCGATCCAGGCGGCGGGGAACATGCCGGCGGCGCTGCCCATCAGGGCGGCGAAGGCGGATTGGGCGGTCTCGCGCGCGGTCGGGATCAGCGCGGTCATGCCAACGCCTCGCGTTCGGCTGCAACGCGATTGAAGTCCTGGGCGTCGGCCACCCTGCTTTCGCGCCAGGCAGCGAACGCGGCCGCAAGCAGCGGCGTGTCGGCGCCGGCGAGCCGGGCGGCCAGGGAAAGATCCTTGCGCATCAGGCCGGTGCTGAAGCCGCTGTCGAAACTGCCGGACAGGATCCAGCGCAGGAAATTCACCTCGCTCGCGCCGCTGCGGCCCGACGCACCGTTCACCGCCGCCAGCACCGAGGCGGGATCGACGCCCTCGAGCCGTGCCATCCTGAGCGCCTCGGCAGCGACCAGCAGGTGGGTTGCGACCATCGCGTTGTTGACCAGTTTGGCGACGCACCCCGCCCCCGCCCCGCCGACATGCACGATGCGCTGGGCCAGCCGCTCCAGCACCGGCCGCGCCGCGGCAAGCGTCGCCGCCTCGCCGCCGACCATCATCGCAAGCGTGCCGGCCGCGGCACCCGCCGGACCGCCGCTGACCGGGGCATCGAGCATCCGCCTGCCCGCGGCAGCGACCCGCCCGGCCAGCGCGCGCGAGGCGTCGGGGCCGACGGTCGAGCAGTCGACCAGGATCGCGCCAGGCCGCGCCGCGGCGACGAAGATTTCCCCGATCGCGGCCACCGCCGCCTCGCTGGGCAGCGACAGCAGAACGAGGTCGGCGGCGGCGCACAGGGCGGCCGCATCGGCCGCCGCCTCGACCGCAGCACTGCCGGCGCGCCCGGGGTCGAGGTCGAAGCCAAGGGCAGGCTCGCCGGTACCGGCGAGCCTGCCCGCCATCGCAAACCCCATCGCACCAAGCCCGATCAGCCCGACACGCAACGAACCCTGCCCCATCAGATGCAAAGCCCCCCGTTCACATGCAGGAACTGGCCGGTGATGTAGGCCGCCGGCGGCGACAGCAGGAAGGCGATCGCGGCGGCGATCTCGGCCGGCTCGCCGATGCGGCCGAGCGGGATCTGGCCGGCGATCGCGTTCCAGCGGTCCGCCTCCATCGCGCGATGGGCGGACTGGTCCTTGCGCACGAACCCGGGCACCACGGCATTGACGGTGATCGCGCGCGGCGCGAGCTCGAACGCCAGCAGCTTCACCTGTGCCTCCAGCGCTGCCTTGGCGACCGCACTGGCGGCGAACAGCGGCACGCCGGCGCGGAACACATGCGCAACGAAGGAGCTGACGGCGACGATCCGGCCGCCATCGACCAGGTGCGGCAGCGCCGCCAGGGCCAGCTCCATGAAGCCCCGCGCGATCGGGTCGAAACTCGCGGCCAATTTCGCTGGATCGAGGTCGGCAAAGGCGGTGCGGTCGGCGAAACCGGCGTTCGCGACCAGGCCAGCAAGGCCACCGCCCTCGCGGGTCGCGGCGGCGACGATGCGCGCGCCCGCGCCCGCCTCGGCGAGGTCGCCCTCGCAGCAGGTCACCTGCGCTCCCTTGGCCCGGCACGAGGCGGCGACTGCCTCCAGCCGCTCCAGGTTGCGCCGCGTATGCAGCCGAAGCCGTGCCCCCGGCCCAGCCAGCTGGCGGGCAAGGGCAGCGCCGATGCCGCTCGCCGCGCCGGTGATAAGGATGCCTGCCTCTGCCGTCATGTCGCCACCCGGTGCCGCTGGTGCTGTGCCGGCCGGATGCTAGGCGGTCGACGGCTGCTCCGATAGCGGCCCCTTCCGGCGCGCGCTCGCGGGTGCTAGCGGGCGCGCCGATGCCGATACCGACCGCCCCCGCGGCGCTTCGCCGCCGCCTCACGCTGCTGGCCGGCGAGGCGTTCCGATTCGGCCTGGTGGGGCTTGCGGGCTACGTGGTCGACGTGGCGGTGCTGGAAGCGGTGGTGCGGGCCGGGACCGACCCGTTCACCGCCCGCGTTCCCTCGTTCCTCGCCGCGGCCAGCGTCACCTGGTACCTGAACCGCCGGTTCACCTTCCGCGGGCCGGAGGCACGGCAGCGCCCGGTGCGCCACCAGTGGCCGCTGTTCGTGGCGCTGATGCTGCCAGGTGCGGCGCTGAATTACGGCACCTACGCGCTGATGGTCGCGCAATGGGACCTGGCACGGAACGTGCTTGCGCTGCCGGTGGCGGCGGGCGCCCTGGCCGGAATGACGACGAACTTCCTCGCCTCCAAACTGATTGTCTTCCGGGCCTGAGCGCGCCTGCCGATCGGGCACGGCACGATCGACGCGATCCGGGAACGCGATCTGGGCAAATGCTCTAACAATTTATGGTTTTTTGGACAGCGGCCATGCGCAGCATGCATTGCGTGCGCGGCGGCAAATCAGGTTGCAATGCTCGTCAGTCGCGGCGTGCGGGCAGCGGCGCGGCGCCCATCATCCTCCGGCTGATCTTTGATCAAAACCTTTGGTTGATTGGCGTGCAGCCGTCGCTTCGCCGGCTTTACACAATTTCAAGCGCGTTCGTGCCACCGTCGTTCCCAAGGTGCGATGGGTTAAAGGAAAGTGTATTGGATTTTGCTGCGCCGCAGTATATCCATGCCCGTCATGCAGCCCGGACCAATTTCGTTGACGAAGTCGCAGCACGTCATTAAAGGCCGGCATCGCGGTGGGGGGCACAGGGGCTGCCGCGATGTTTGACCGGGTAGAATCGTCCTTGAACAGGGTTGCACCATCCGTGGCGGCCGAGGCGGGCAGCACATCCATCGGCAGGATGGCGCGTGTCGAGGCGCTGCGCGCGCGCCCCGCGGTGCCGCTGGCGCACGCCGTGCTGGTACTGTGCGTCGGCATGATCGATGCCACGGTGCTTGGCCTTACCGCCTTGATCGCCGCCCGCCTTGCCGGAACCGTCATGCCCGGCATCGAACTGCGGGCGGCGCTGTTCGGCATCCCGCTGACCATCGCGCTCGCCTCGTTCGGCGGCGTCTACGGCAAGGGCGCCTTCCACAACCCGTTGCGCCAGACGCAGCCGCTGCTGGCCGCCGGCGCCGCGGCGGGATTTGCTGCCTCGATCGCCGCCCTGCTGTTTTCGCCTGAGCCCCCGAATACCGGGTGGCTGGTGCTGTGGGCCTGCCTTGCCCTGCCTGCGGTGCCGCTCGCCAGGGCCGGCATCGCGCACCTGCTTCTGTCCAACCCCGGCCGGTTCGCCGAACGCACGGTGGTAATCGGCGGCGGCACCAACGGCGCCCGCCTCGTGCAGTTCCTGCGCCGCCGCGATGACCGTTCGATTCGTGTCCTCGGCTTCGTCGACGACCGCTACACGCGGCTCGGGACGGAAATGGACAGCCTGCCCTTCCTCGGCCCGATCGACGAGGTGTTCAGCCTGATCCGCCGCGGCGCGGTCGACCAGGTGATCCTCGCGATGCCGTGGTCGGCCGAGGAGAGGACGCTGAACCTGCTGCACCTGCTGTCGGAATACCCGGTGCATGTGCGCCTCGCCCCCGACCTGATCAGCTACCATTTCCCCGGCCGGTCGGTGACCGATGTCGGCGGGGTTTCGCTGATGCACCTGATGGACCGGCCGATCAGTGGCTGGTCGAGCATGCTGAAGACCGTCGAGGACAAGCTGCTGGCCGGCCTGATGCTGGCGGTGGCCGCCGTCCCGATGCTGCTGATCGCCGCTGCCATCAAGCTCGATTCGCCAGGGCCGGTATTCTTCCGCCAGCGCCGTGTCGGCTTCAACAACCGCGAATTCTGGATGCTGAAGTTCCGCAGCATGCGCCACGACCCGCGCGAGCAGCTGCAGATCCGCCACCAGGCGCGGCGCGACGACCCGCGGGTGACCCGGGTGGGGCGCATCCTGCGCCGCACCTCGCTCGATGAGCTGCCGCAGATCATCAACGTCCTGCTGGGCGACATGTCGATCGTCGGGCCGCGCCCGCATGCCTCCGGCACGCGCGCCGGCGGCCGCCCGTTCGAGGATGTGGTGGCACGCTATGCCGCCCGCCATCGCGTCAAGCCCGGTCTCACCGGCCTTGCCCAGGTGCGCGGGCTGCGCGGCGAGACCGACACCGAGGAGAAACTGATCCGTCGCGTCGATGCCGACCTGGAATACATCGAGACCTGGTCGGTGTGGCTCGACATCGCGATCCTGATGCGCACCGCCCTGGTCGTGCTCAGGATGCAGAACGCGCACTGAGCGGCGCTTCGCCGCCCGCACCGGCCGGGCGGGCCAGT
>JADYYZ010000040.1 GCA_020853405.1 Acetobacteraceae bacterium | reverse complement strand
GCGAACGGAGCCGTGCCGCTCACAGGGTGCGCCGCATCAGCGTGACCTCCTCGCCAAGGTCGTGCTCCCTGCCGATCACCGCCCAGCCGAGCCGCGCATACAGGCGCTGCTGGTCCGGCGTGAACAGGTAGAGGTCGGCAAAGCCGCGCGCCTTCGCCTCGGTCGCCACCGCCTCGACGAGGCCGCTTGCGATGCCCTGGCCGCGCAGGTCGGGCCGCACGAACACCGAGGCGAGCCAGGGAGAAAGCTCGGGCCGGCTGTCAAGATCCTCGGCGACGCAGCAGGCAAACCCGGCCGGCAGCCCGGCCCAGTAGCCGCAACAGCCGAACGGCAGGCCGGCAGCGGTGGCCATGCTCGCCAGCCGGGAAAGGCTGCGCGCAGGCGTGCGGCCGCGCCGGCGCCCCCATTCCAGCCACAACCAGCTTGCGAACACCGGCAGGTCGCGCGCGGCCTCGCCGGCCGGCAGGATCGAAAGCGTCATGCCGCGCGCTCGCCGTTGCGGGTCAGGTCGATCCAGGACAGGTGCCCCTGCTTGCCGGCGCCGGTATCGACGAACACCGCCCGCCCGCCCGCCGCGCCGGCACGCAGCTGCGGCCTGCCGTCATGCGCCAGCACGTCGTGGCCGCAGAACACCGTGATGCCGCGCGGGATGCGATCGACCCAGCCATACAACCGCTCCGGCATGCCGTTCGCGAGCTTCCGCCCCGAGGTCTCGCCATAGAGCGCGAACGCAAGCGCCGGCGTGCGCGCGGCATAGGCGAGCGGCGGCGAGTCCTCCAGCAGCATTTCCGGGTGCAGCGCGCCATGCACGAACAAGGCGCCCGGGCGCCGGAGCCAGGCGGGTGCGGCGCTGATCGCCTCGGCAGCGCGAGGGATCAGGTCGGGCGCCGCGTCGAGCGCCGCCAGCGTCTCCTCCAGCCCGTGCCCGCGCTTCACCTGGTGGCCCATCAGCGCGCGCAGCAGCCGGCGGTCGTGGTTGCCAAGCAGGAAGGCGCCGGCGCCCTGGTCAAGCAGGTCGAGCATCAGCCTGAGTGCGCCGGCATCGTCGGGGCCGCGGTCGGTGAGGTCGCCGAGCTGCAGCACGAACAGGTCCGCCGCCCGCGCGCCCTCGATCGCGGCGCGGAACTGCCGTGCCTCGCCATGCACATCGCCGACCACGCGGATGCCGGCGAATTTCTCCGCCAGCTCAAGCTGCACGGCGGTCGGCTTGTGGCGCGGCGGAGGGCGCTGGGGCAAGCGGTGCAGGGCGGGGAAACGGTCCTGGCATGAAAGGGTCGGTCATGGGGGCCTTCGCATATGGCAAACCGGGCGCGCGCGGAAAAGGGGCTGAACAGCGTGCCCGCACCGCTGCTAGGCTCCGGCGCATGTACGCACCCGCCCATGCCCGCACCACCGACCATGCCTGGATGCGCGAGGAGATCGCGCGCATCCGATTCGCCGTGCTGTTCAGCGCCGGCGCGGGTGGCCCGATCGCCACCCACCTGCCGCTGGTGTGGGATGGCGCCGACCTGGTCGGCCATGTCGCCAGGGCCAACCCGCACTGGAAGGAGTGGCTGGGCGGCGGTGCGCCATCGATCGCGGTGTTCCAGGGGCCGGATGCCTATGTCTCGCCCAGCCTCTATGCCGCCAAGCGCGAGCATGGGCGGGTAGTGCCGACCTGGAACTATGTCGCCGTGCACGCCGCGGGAAACGCGGTGGCGGTGCCGGAGCCAGCACCCCTGCTCGGCATCGTCAGCCTGCTCACCGATCTGCAGGAGAGGGGGCGTGCCGAGCCGTGGAAGGTCGGCGATGCGCCCGATGCGTTCGTCGCCGCCCAGCTCAAGGGCATCGTCGGCGTGCGGATCGCGGCGCCGGTGCTGTCCGGCACGCGCAAACTGTCTGCCAACCGCGACCAGGCCGACCGCGCCGGCGTGATCGCGGCCCTGGCCGAGGGCGATGACGGCGCGCGCGAGATCGCGCACCTGATGCGCGAGGCCGACGCTACGGCGCGCTGACCAGGGCCGCGCCATCGCGCGCGACCACGCGGCCGGCCTTCAGCACCAGGCGACGCGGCGGGCGCGAGACCACCGCCTCGGCCGGCGTCGCGCCATCGACCAGGAACAGGTCGGCCTGCCGGCCGGCCTCCAGCCCGTAGTCGGAAATGCCCATCAGCGCAGCACCACCGCGCGTGC
The DNA here is from genome assembly GCA_020853405.1 of Acetobacteraceae bacterium. Taxonomy (GTDB): domain Bacteria; phylum Pseudomonadota; class Alphaproteobacteria; order Acetobacterales; family Acetobacteraceae; genus JADYYZ01. The sequence goes on along the minus strand of JADYYZ010000040.1, from coordinate 4,360 downwards.
AGGCGCGCAGCGCGAACTCGATCTCCTCGTCACGGCGCAGGTTGTTGCGCAGGCCCACGATCATCGCCCGTTCCAGCATGCAGCCATTGCCGTAGGGACCCCAGCTGTCGCGGATGCCGTCGTTGCCGCACGCGACGTTGATGCCGGAAGCGACGCATTTCAGCAGCGGCGGCACCGGCCGCGAGGGCGAGCCGGTGGTCGCCAGGTGCACGTTGTTGCGCGCGATCCGCGTCAGCGCCGCATCGACCGGCCCGAGATCGTGGTGGCCGAGGCAGAAGGCGTGGCTGATCGTGACCTTGCCCTGCATCGACAGCGCCTCGGTGCGCTCCAGGATCAGATCGAGCGTGAACAGGCCGAGCTCGCCAGCCTCGTGCAGGTGGATATCGACCGGCCTGCCATAGTGCTCGGCAAGGCCGAACACGATGTCGAGCTGGCGCTTGGGGTCGCGATCGACGCCGCAGGGATCGAGCCCGCCGACCACGTCGGCACCCTGGGCCATCGCTTCCTCCATCAGCGGGATCGCGGCTTCGTGCACGCACAGGCCGGACTGCGGGAAGGCGACGATCTCGATCGTGCAGGCATCGGCGAATTTCTCGCGCGTCGCCATCACGCCGGCGAGGCCGGAAAGCCCGACCGCGGAATCGATATCGACGAAACTGCGGATGTGGGTGGTGCCGCGCGCGATGCCGGCCACCACCTGGCGGGCCGACTGGCGCTCGGGGTCGATGCGCCACTCGAGCTTCTTGCGGCGCTCGTTCTCGATCTTGTCGATCAGGCTCGGCCCCGCCTCGTTCGGCCGGTACGGCATGCCCAGCATGTTCTTGTCGAGATGCGTGTGGGCTTCCACCAGGCCGGGCAGGGCGATGGCGCCGGAATAGTCCTCGCCCGCCTCGTTGCTCGGGCCGATCGCCGCGATCCGCCCGCCGCGGATCACGATATCGGTGGCAGCCGCGCCCCAGGGGCGCACGTTCTTCAGGACCAGGTCGCTCATGCGGCCGAGCCTAGAGCATGACCGCATCGGATTGAAGCGATCATGCTCGGCGAGGCTTTGCTTGAGTGCGTGATTCACGTCTCCGGCGGTTCCGCCTCCGACGATCACGCACTGGCGCGGAACCCGCATGGTCCGCATCAGGGGAAACCGTGCAACGCCTTGCTGGCCGGGCGATGCCCCCGGCGGCAGGCGGGCTGCTCAGGCTTCCGCGCTCGCGCGGGCTTCGGCCAGCGTGAAGCGGAACAGCCGCTCCCGCCCCAGCAGGAACAGCCGCGCGCCGCGACGGAACAGGCCAGCGATCGCCGGGTCGCGCACGTCGAGCCCGCCGGTATAGGCGCCGAAGGCAGGCAGCATCAGACGCGAGGGCGAGACGACGAAGCAGGGGCGCTGGATGCCGCCGCCGCGCGTGGCGATGCGCGCCTGCGGGTGGTGGTGGCCGCAGATTTCCGGCGTGCCGCCACCGCCCTGGTGGCGCAAGGCGATCGCCTGCTCCCGCCACTCCGCGTGCGCGGTGCCGGGCAGGGTCGTGGGTGGCGTGGGATCGTGGTTGCCCAGCACCCAGACCAGCTCGGTCTCGCGCGCGATGGCGCCGAGCCGGGTGCGGGCATCGGCCTCCAGCCGCGCATGTCCCTCGCGGTCGTGGAAGGAATCGCCGAGCGCCACCAGCCGCGCCGGCCGCCACAGCCGCACCGCCCGCCACAACCTTTCCAGCGTCGCGCGGCTGTCGTAGGGCGGCAGCGCGCTGCCGCGCGCGGCCAGCGACGAGCCCTTTTCCAGGTGCAGGTCGGCGACCACCAGCAGCCGCCGCGCCGGGAAGAAGGCGACCCCGGACGGGTCGAGCATCACACGCTCGGCGGCGAAGGTGATCGGGGCAGCACTCACAGCAGCTGCCTTTGCCTCGCCGGCGATCGGCGGCGCGCGGCACTTTCGTGCCGGGCGGAGCGGAAGGTTGCGGCTGCGGCCGGTGTCGGCGCGTCGCCGATCGCTTCCGCGATCAGCGCTTCCTCCTCGGCCTCGGCCAGCAGCGCCTCCTCGCCGGCGCCGCCCGCCACCCGCTCGTGGCCGATCTCCAGCAGCACCGGCACCGCCAGCGGCGAGACTTTTGACAGCGCCATGTGCACCACCCGGTTCTTCACCCGCTTCAGCATGACGGCGATGCGCGCAAGGTCGATCAGGCCGGCCGCGGCGTCGGCCCGCGTCGCGCGCAGCAATATGTGCGTGGGATCGTGCTTGTTCAGCACATCGTAGATCAGGTCGGTGTTCACGCTCAGCTGGCGGCGGTTCTTCTCGGCCGCGCCGGGCGTGTGGCGTGGCGTCAGGCCGGAGATCACCGCAACATTGCGGAAGGTGCGGCGAAGCATCGAACTCTCCGCCATCCAGGCTTCCAGATCGTCGCCCAGCATATCCTCCTCGAACAGGTCGGCGACGTGGTGGGGCTGGTGCGCGCACCAGGCGGCCAGCACATAGTCGGTCGCCACGTAGCCCAGCGGCCCGAAGCCGGCCCGCTCCATCCGCCGCGTCAGCAGCATGCCGAGCGTCTGGTGCGCGTTGCGGCCCTCGAAGCAGTAGGCCACCAGGAACCACCTGCCGCCGCGCGGAAAGGTTTCGACCAGCAGGTTGCTTCGCCCCGGCAGGCGCGAATGCCGCTTCTGCAGCCGCAGCCACTCGCGCACCTCGGGCGGGAAGCCATCCCACTGCGCGGAATCGTCCAGCATGCCGCGCACGCGATCGGCGAGGTAGGTGGAAAGCGGCATGCGCCCGCCGCCATAGACCGGCACCTTCGGCTCGGCGCCAGCGGCCGCGGGCATGCATTCAACGGTGGTCTCGCGGATTGCGGTGAAGCGCAGCAGGCGGCCGGCGAACATGAAACTGTCCCCGGGCACGAGCATCGAGGCGAAATACTCCTCGACCTCGCCGAGATACTGGCCGGCGACGCCGCGGCCGAGCTTCACCTTCAGCAGCGGTTGCTCGACGATGGTGCCGATGTTCATGCGGTGCTGGCGCGCCGTGCGCTCGTTCGCGACGTGCAGGAAGCCCTCGGCGTCGCGGAACAGCCGGCGGTAGCGCTCATAGGCGGCGAGCGCGTAGCCGCCATCCTCGCAGAAGCGCACGACGTCGTCGAAATCGCGTCGTGACAGTCCGGCGTAGGGCGCGGCCCGGCGCACCTCCTCGAACAGCAGATCGGGGTGGAATTTCGCGGCGCACGCCACCCCCATCACGTGCTGGGCCAGCACATCGAGGCCGCCCGGCCGGGGCGGGTCGCCGTCGAGATCGCCGGCGCTGATGCCGGCGATGGCGGCCTCGCATTCCAGCACCTCGAATCGGTTGGCGGGCACCAGGACCGCCTTGCTCGGCTCGTCCCAGCGGTGGTTGGCCCGGCCCAGCCGCTGCATCAGCCGCGCCACCCCCTTCGGCGCGCCGACCTGCACCACGAGATCCACCCCTGCCCAGTCGATACCGAGATCGAGCGAACTGGTCGCGACCACCGCGCGCAGGCTGCCCGCTGCCATCGCCGCCTCGATCCGCCGGCGCTGTTCCTGCGCGAGCGAACCATGGTGCAGCCCGATCGGCAGGCTTTTCGCGTTGATGCGCCAGAGTGCGGCGAACACCAGCTCGGCCTGGGCGCGGGTGTTGACGAACACAATCGTCATGGCGTGCGCGTCGATCAGGCGCAGCAGATCCGGCGCGGCGATCAGTGCCATGTGGCCGCCCCAGGGCAGGCCGCCTTCCGGCAGCGTGATCGAGACCCGCGGATCAGCGCCCGATGGCGCCCGCACGATCGCCACGTCGTCGGCATCGGCACGGCCGTGGCGGGAGAGGAAGGCAGCGAGCGGTGCCGTGTGCGCGACGGTCGCGGACAGCCCGATCCGCCGTGCGTCGGGTGCCAGTCGCGACAGGCGCGCAAGGCACAGCGATAACTGGTCGCCGCGCTTGCTGCCGGCCAGCGCGTGGATCTCGTCCAGCACCACCGCGGCCAGGCCCGCGAAAAGCCGCGTGCAATCCGGAAGCGTCAGCAGCAGTGCCAGTGATTCCGGCGTGGTCAGCAGGATGTCGGGCGGCGCCTCGCGCTGGCGGGCGCGCTGCGCGCCCGGCGTGTCGCCGGTGCGGGTTTCGATGCGCAGCGCAAGTCCGAGCTCCTGCACCGGTGCTTCGAGATTGCGCGCGATGTCGGCGGTGAGCGCCTTCAGCGGCGAAACGTACAGCGTATGCAGCCCGCGCCCGGCAGCCTGCGACAGGTCGACGAGCGAGGGCAGGAAGCCGGCCAGCGTCTTGCCCGCCCCGGTCGGCGCGATCAGCAGCGCGTTGCTGCCACGCCGCGCCGCATCGAGCAGCGCCAGCTGGTGCGGGTAGGGCGCCCAGCCGCGCCGT
>JADYYZ010000039.1 GCA_020853405.1 Acetobacteraceae bacterium | reverse complement strand
GTCGGCGCTGTCCGGCTGGCCGACGAACAGGCATTCCCACGGGTAGGTGGCAAGCGGGCTTCGTTCATCCTCGAATCGCAGGCTGAGCCGGAAGCGGCCGTCATCGCCGGTGCTTCGCACCCATTGCGCGACCAGCTGGCCGAGCGTCTGGTCGAGCGGATGGTCATTGCGCTCGCCGGCGCGGTAGTTGGGCAGCCGCGTTGCCTGACCGCCGAGCAGGATGTCGAACAGCACCGCGCCCAGCAGTTCCAGGTCGATCTTCTCGCAGCCGGTGGCGCCGCCCGGATGGTGGTTCACGAACCGGTCCAGCCGCTCGACGATCAGGCCGGTGCGCGCGTCGTGGCGCACCTTGCCGAGATAGCTTGCCTCGCCCTGGGTCAGCAGCACGCCGCCGTCGCGATCCACCGTCAGCACACAGGTGACGTCACCGGCCATGGCGGAGGGTCAGGGCAGGCGCAGGATGTCGCTGATCTCGGCTTCGACCGCGGCGAGCTGCCGCGCCTCTGGGTCGCTGGGCTCGGCGGCGGCGGCATTCGCCTTGGCGTCGTCGTGCACCGCCACCAGCTGGGCGCGGCGGTCGCGGATCAGCGCCCGCCCCTGGTCCCAGGTCAGGTCGGGGCTGGTGGTGATGGCGCTGGCCATGGCCGCGAGGTTGGCCTTGGCCTCGTCCCAGGCGCCGGCGGTGGCCCTGGAGGCGGCGTCCAGTGCTGCCAGCCACAGGCGCTGGAAGGGCAGCGCCTCGACATCGTGGCGCTTGCGTCCGGGCGCCGCCGCGAACTGGTAGAGGATGAAATCGGCATCGCGGAAGGGCGCCAGCCGGTCGCGCGAGGGGCCGGTCATCAGCGTGTCGCCGACCACCCAGAACCGGCGCGGGTCGGGGTCGTCCTGGTCGATCAGCGCGAAACGGCCGGGGCGCAGCACCTGCCCGGCATCGGGGTTGATGGTTTCGCGGAGCGCCAGCAGCGGCTCGACGCCGGCCAGCCCGGCCAGCCGCTCGAATCCGTCGAGCACGACGCCGCCGATCTTCGTGTAGTCGGCGATCGGCAGGCCGGTGGGCACTGCCCTGGCGGTCGCCTCGACCACCTCGAGCAGCGCGCGCGCGACGTTGCCGACCTGCATCTGGCTGAGCACGAAGGTGAAGCAGAAGCCGCCGCCGCGATAGGGGCTCGGCCCGAATACCGGCATGTTGCGGATCACCGTGCCGGCCGGCAGCCCTTCATCCTTGCGCGGGCCGACCACCACCGGTTCGGTGCGGGTCTTGCCGTCATAGAGGAACTCGGTGGTGGCCAGCACCGTCGGATCGATCCGGGCGAACCACTGCCGCGCCTCGGCCAGGAACAGCTGGTTCAGCACGACCGACAGGTAGTCCTTGAACGGTTCGACGCGGTCGACGCCGTCGGCCGGGGGCGGAGAAGGCGGGCGGGGGGCGGCGGGCTCGACCTGGTCGGGCGGGATCTCGATCGGCTGGCGCGGCCGGCGCGGCTCCGCCCTGATCTCGCCGTACAGCGCGCCGATGCGCTGGCGTGCCTGCTCGTAGATGCGGGCGATCTGCGACACGTCCCCGGCCTTTGCTTCGACTGCGGCGCGATCATGAACCCTGCCGCCCCGGCAAGGCAACGACTTCCGGGGCAGCGGCCGCGGTCTTGATGCCATCCCCTGCTGCCGGGCGCGTTGCCCTCCTGCTAGGTTCGGGGCATGGGATTCGTGGCACTCTATGTTCGCGTCATCGAGATGCTGGGGGCAGATCGGGCGCTGGCGGTGCGGCTTGCGCTGGCCGGCACGCTGCTGGCGGGCCTGTCGTTCCTGGAGCCGGTACTGTTCGGCCGGGTGATCGACAGCCTCTCCACGGGCGGCCCGCCCGAAGCCGTGTGGGCGCGCACCATCACGCTGCTGGCGATCTGGGGCGGTGTCGGCGTTGCCGGCATCGGGGCGAACGTGCTGGTGGCGCTGCACGCCGATCGGCTGGCGCACCGCAACCGTCTGGCGATGATGAGCCGCTTCTTCCAGCACGTGCTGCACCTGCCGCTGTCGTTCCACGGCGATGCGCATTCCGGCCGCCTGCTGAAGGTGATGCTGACCGGGGCCGACAACATGTTCTGGACCTGGCTCGGCTTCTTCCGCGAGCATCTGACGACGTTCGTCATGGTCGCGACGCTGCTGCCGCTGACGCTGGTGATGAACTGGCGGCTCGGGCTGCTGCTGATCGTGCTGTCGGCGGTGTTCGCCGCCGCCGCCGCGGTCGCGATCAAGCGCACCCAGACCGGCCAGGCCGAGGTCGAAGGCCACCACGCGGCACTCGCCACGAGTGCTGGCGATGCGCTGTCGAACGTCGTCGTCGTGCAGTCGTTCGTGCGGCTGAAGCACGAGGCGGCCCTGTTCGGCGACACCGTCAGCCGGCTGCTGGCGGCGCAGTATCCGGTGCTGACCTGGTGGGCGGCGCTGTCGGTGCTGACGCGGGCCTCCTCGACCGTGTGCGTGATCGCGATCTTCAGCCTGGGCACCTGGCTGAACCTGCGTGGCCAGGCGAGCGTCGGCGAGATCGTCACCTTCATGGGCTTTGCGACCATGCTGGTCGGCCGGCTGGAGCAGGCGATGGGGTTCGTGAACACGCTGTTCATGCACCGGCCCGGCCTGCTGCGCTTCTTCGAGGTGATGGATACGCCGAGCACGGTGCCCGAGAAGCCGGGCGCGATCGAGCTGGCGCGGCCGGCCGGCGAGGTGCGATTCGAGGAGGTCGGGTTCTTCTATCCCGGCGGGCCGAGGATACTCGACGGGGTGGGTTTCACGGCCGCGCCGGGCAGGACGGTCGCGCTGGTGGGCGCGACCGGCGCCGGCAAGTCGACCGCCATGGCACTGCTGCAGCGGCTGTGGGACCCGCAGGCCGGCCGGATCACGATCGACGGCACCGACATTCGCGATGTCACCCTGGAATCGCTGCGCCGGAACATCGGCGTCGTTTTCCAGGAAAGCATGCTGTTCAACCGCAGCATCGCCGACAATCTGCGCATCGGCCGGCCCGAGGCGACCGACGCCGAGCTCGAGGCCGCCTGCCGGCTGGCCGAGGCGCACGAGTTCATCGAGCGCCAGCCGCAGGGCTACGCGACCATGGTGGGCGAGCGCGGATCGACCCTTTCGGGCGGGCAGCGCCAGCGGCTTGCGATCGCGCGCGCGGCACTCAAGGACCCGCCGATCCTGATCCTCGACGAGGCGACCAGCGCGCTTGACGCGGCGACCGAGGCGCGGGTTTCCAGGGCGCTTTCCGCGCTGATGGCGGGGCGCACCACCTTCATCATCGCGCACCGGCTGTCCACCGTGCGCGAGGCGGATGTGATCCTGGTGTTCGATCGCGGCCGCGTCGTCGAGCGCGGCGATTTCGCGACCCTGGTGAAGGCGGGCGGCATCTTCGCCGAGCTGGTGCGCACGCAGCTGGCGCCGGCCGCCTGAGGGCGCGCCACCGGCGGTCGGGCTGCCAGGTTGCAGAACCTATGCACCGCACGCACTTCCCGGTGCGTGCGGTGCACGCACTTGTTGCGGCGCAGCATGTTTCACGCTTGAACCGCACCATCGCGGCACCGCATGCTGGCGCCTCGTTGGGGGCGGCGGTGCCTGGGCGCCTTGCCCCGGCCTCTGCCGCCCGCCCGAGTGGGAGGTCCATGCAGCCATGACGATCGGACGGATCCTGAAGTCCAAGGGCAGCGATACGATTTCCGCCCGCCCCGATGACACCGCCGAGCAGGTCGCGAAACTGCTTGCCGCGCACAATATCGGCGCGGTGCTGGTCCGCAGTGCCGATGACGCGATCCTTGGCATCCTGAGCGAGCGCGACATCGTCTGGGCGATCGGCCGGCACGGCGAGGCGGCGCTGAAACTGACCGCCAGCGCGCTGATGAGCCGCAACATGGTCAACTGCACGCCCGACGACAGCGTCGCCCAGGTGATGGCGGTGATGACCAACCGCCGCGTGCGCCACCTGCCGGTGATCAAGGATGGCGCGCTGGTCGGCATCATCTCGATCGGCGACGTCGTCAAGGAGCGCATCGGTCAGGCCGAGCTGGAGGCCGAGCACCTGCGCGCCTTCGTCGCCGGCCAGGCCTGATCGGGGAGTCCCTGGGGCTGGTTCCGCCGGGCCGGCGGTGCCGCGGCGGGATTTTCCGGCCCGCGCGGGCGGGCTGATGCGGTCTGCTCTTGCGCGGCGGCGGCCAAGCCAGTGAAACTCGCGGTGAGGGAGATCGTTCGCGAGGGGAGACCGCTCATGCATCGCCGTACCCTGCTGGCCGCGACGGCCGGCGCCGCCGCCACCATGCCGTTCGCCGCCCGCGCCCAGGCGCGCTGGCAGTTCGCGACCCCCTATCCGGACAGCAACTTCCACACCGTCAACCTGCGCGCCTTCGTCAAGGAGATCGAGGATGCCGTGCCAGGCAAGCTCGCGATCCAGGTGCACAGCAACGGCAGCCTGCTGAAGATGCCGGAAATCCGCCGCGGCGTGCAGACCGGCCAGGCCCAGCTCGGCGAGATCCTGATCTCCTCCTACGGCAACGAGGACCCGTTTCTCGAGGTCGACGGGCTGCCGATGCTGGTGGTGACCTTCGACCAGGCGCCGGTGCTGGCGCGGCTGCAACGGCCCTATGTCGAGGCGCGGCTCGCGCGGCAGGGCATCACGCTGCTGTACATGGTGCCGTGGCCGCAGTCCGGCCTTTATACCAACGTGCAGCTGAACTCGCTCGAGCAGCTGCGCGGCACCAAGCTGCGTACCTTCAACGCCATGACGCAGCGTTTCGCGACGCTGGTCGGCGCCACCCCGACGCTGGTGCAGGTGCCGGAACTGGCGCAGGCGTTCGCAACCGGCGTGGTCAATGCCATGGTCACCAGTGCCGCGACCGGCGTCGATACCCAGGCCTGGGACTTCGTGAAGAACTTCGTGCCGGTCGGCTTCACCCGCACCAAGAACGCGGTGTTCGTGAACACCCGCGCGCTGCAGGCGCTGCCGCCTGACGTGCAGGCAGCGATCCGCGCGGCCGCGACCAGGGCCGAGGAACGCGGCTGGATCGCCGCGCGCAAGGACGAGCACGACAAGCAGGCGGTGCTGGCCCAGCGTGGCATGACGGTGACCGACCCGGCGCCGCCGGCGCTGATCGCCGAGCTGGTGAAGGTGGGGGACACGCTGACGCAGGAGTGGGTCGGCCGGGCCGGCGAGGACGGCGCGAAACTGATCGCCGAATACAAGGCCGCGATCGGCCGCAGCTGAGCCGGCCGGCCTGCGATGGGGGCGCTGCGGCGGGCGCTGGATTTCCTCTACCTGGCCGGCGGCGTGCTGGGGGCGCTGGCGCTGGTCGCGATCCTGCTGCTGATCCTGGCCGGCGTCGCCGCCCGCCAGGTCGGCCGCGTGGTGCCGAGCGCCGACGACCTCACCGCCTTCGCGGTCGCCGGCAGCGCGATTCTGCCGCTCGCCTACTCGTTCCGCCACGGCGCGCATATCCGCGTCGATCTG
>JADYYZ010000038.1 GCA_020853405.1 Acetobacteraceae bacterium | reverse complement strand
CTTCAGCGCGGCGATCGCGGCGGCCATCTGCTCGACGATCACCGGCGCCAGGCCCTCGCTCGGCTCGTCGAGCAGCAGCAGGCGCGGGTTGCCCATCAGCGTGCGCGCGATGGACAGCATCTGCTGTTCGCCACCGCTCATCCGCCCGCCCGGCCGGTCGCGCATGCCGGCAAGGTTCGCAAACAGCGCGAAGAGTTTCTCCGGTGTCCAAGGGGGCGCGCCGTCGCGCGCGGGCTGGCGGCCGGCTTCGAGGTTCTCCATCACCGTAAGCCCGGTGAAGATGCGGCGATCCTCGGGCACATAGCCCATGCCCATCCTGGCGATCGCATGCGGGGCGAGGCCGGCAACCTCGCTGCCGGCGAAGCGGATCGTGCCGCGCGGCGTGACCAGCCCGATCAGCGCCTTCATGGTCGTGCTCTTGCCGGCGCCGTTGCGGCCGAGCAGCACCAGCACCTCGCCGTGGTTCACCGTGAAGTCGAGCCCGTGCAGGATCTCCGCCGCGCCATAGGCTGCGTGCAGGCCACGCACTTCCAGCAGTGGCGCCATCAGTGCCCGCCGCTGGTCGTGCCGGTGCCGAGATAGACCGCGCGCACCCGGCTGTCGGCGCGGGCTGCCTCGCCCGAGCCCTGGAAGATCAGCCGGCCGCGGTTCAGCACCAGCACGCGGTCGGCGTGGCCGAACACCACGTCCATGTCGTGTTCGGTGAACAGCATGCTGATGCCCGATTCCGACACGATCCGGGATGCGAGATTCATCAGTGCGGCGCGTTCGGCCGGCGCCATCCCGGCGGTCGGCTCGTCCATCAGCAGCAGGCGCGGGCGGTTGGCGAGCGCGATCGCGAGTTCCAGGCGCTTGAGGTCGCCATAGGCCAGCACGCCGGCGGCACGCGCCGCCTGCGGCACCAGGCCGACCTGCTCGAGCAGCCCGATCGCCTCGTCGCGCAGCGCCCGGTGCGCCCGCCGCCAGGGGTTCCACAGGCCGCCATGGTGGCTGAGCAGCGCCATCTGCACGTTCTCGGCCACCGTCATGCTGGCGAAGGTCGCGGTGATCTGGAAGGTTCGCCCGATGCCGGCGCGGAACTTCTGCGCCGGCCCCATCAGGGTGACGTCACGCCCCGCGAGCAGCACGCGCCCGGCATCGGGGCGCAGCTGGCCGTTCAGCAGGTTGAAGCAGGTGCTTTTCCCGGCGCCGTTCGGGCCGATCATCGCCACCCGCTCGCCGCCGGCGAGCGCGAACGAAACCTCGTCTACCGCGCGGATGCCGCCGAACGACCGGCTGATCGAGCTGACCTCCAGCAGCGTCACGGTTCGCTGATCAGGCGGCGCCGGGCGGCACCGGCGATGCCGTGCGGGAACAGCAGCACCAGCGCGATGATGGTGGCGCCCAGCGCCAGCCGCCAGAATTCGGTGAAGCGCACCAGCAGGTCGGAAATCCCCATCCAGGCGGCAGCACCGACCACCGGGCCGGCCACGGTCTGCACCCCGCCCAGCAGCACCATCATCAGCGCATCGACCGACTTCGGGATCGCGACATAGGTCGGGAACACACTGCCCTTGGCATAGGCATAGAGGCCGCCGGCAAGCCCCGCGAACGTTGCTGCGACCACGAAGCCGGCCCACCGCACGCCGGCCACGCCGATGCCGATCGCCTCGGCGCGCAGCGCCGAATCGCGCACCGCCCGCAGCGCGTAGCCGAACGGCGCGAACAGCATCCGCCGCAGCAGCCACACGCCGCCGGCGCACAGCGCCAATGCCAGCCACCAGAACGCCGCCTTGCCGGACGCCCAGCCCGACGGCCAGACGCCGAGGATGCCGTTGTCGCCGCCGGTCAGCTCCACCCACTGGAAGCTGGTTGCCCAGACGATCTGCGCGAAGGCGAGCGTCAGCATCGCGAGATAGATGCCCGACAGCCGTACCACCAGCGCCCCGAACAGGGCGCCAAGGATGCCCGCCAGCAGCGGCGCGGCAAGCAGCCCGGCCGCCATCGGGGCGGCGAACCATTTCATGGCCAGCGCCGCGGCGTAGGCGCCGAGGCCGAAGAACGCGGCGTGACCGAAACTGACGATGCCGCCCGGCCCCATCATGAAATGCAGCGAGGCGGCGAACAGCGTCAGGCAGGCGATCTCGATCGAAAGCGACAGCAGATAGGTGCCGGCGACCAGCGGCAACGCTGCCAGCACCGCCACCAGCGCGAAACCGGTCGCGCCGAGCCAGCGCGGCGTCGGGCGCAGCACGGGTTCGATCGCGCGCCCACGCTCGGCCGCTGGCGGCCTGCCCAGCAGCCCATGCGGGCGCACCGCCAGCACCGCCGCCATCACCAGGAACACCATCACCAGCGTGCTGCGCGGGATCAGCACGATGCCGAACGCCTGGATCTCGGCGATCAGCAGCGCCGCCAGATAGGCGCCCGGCACGCTGCCGAGCCCGCCCACCACCACCACCACGAACGCCTCGGCGATGATCGCAAGGTCCATCTGCAGGTTGGCGCTGCCGGCGGGCAGTGAAAGCGCCCCGCCCAGGCCCGCCAGCCCCGTGCCCAGGGCGAACACCGAGGTGAACAGGAACTTCTGATCGACGCCGAGGGCCGCGACCATCTCGCGATCCTCGGTCGCGGCGCGCACCAGGATGCCGAAGCGGGTGCGCGTGAACAGCAGCCACAGCAGCGCCAGCACCGCCGGGCCGACGAAGACCAGGTAGAAATCCCAGTAAGGGAAGCGCTCGCCCATGATGTCGAAGGCGCCGCGCAGCCAGCGCGGGCGCGCCAGCGTGTGATCCTCCGGCCCCCACAGGTACAGCGCGACATCCTGCACCACCAGCACGACGCCGAAGGTCGCCAGCAGCTGGAACAGTTCCGGCGCGCGGTAGATCCGCCGCAGCAGCAGCATCTCGACCGCGATGCCGATCGCGCCGACCGCGACCGAGGCCAGCACGATGCCGACGATGAAACTCAGCGGGTCGCGCGGCAGGAGCAGCAGCACGCTCCAGGCGACGTAGGCGCCCAGCATGTAGAAACTGCCATGCGCGAAATTGACCACCCTGGTCACGCCGAAGATCACGGTCAGACCGGCAGCGATCAGGAACAGCGACGAGGCGTTGGCCAGCCCCGTCAGCGCCTGGACGACGAAGAAACTCAGCTTCGGGCCTCGGCCGGGCGCATGGCGATCACCTCGGCATCGGTGGGCAGATAGTTGGCGCCATCGGCATAGCGCCAGTCGACCATCGCCCCCTTGCCGTTCTTCAGCGCGAGCCTGCCGACGAAGGCGCCGAGCGTGCTCTGCTGGTCGAGCGCCCGGTACTGGGCGGGTGCCAGCGGCGTCGGGAAGGCAAGGCCGCGGAAGGCGCGGATCATCGTCTCGACATCGGTGCCGCCCGCCTTCTTCAGACCCTCGGCGATCGAGACGAAGGTGGAATAGCCGACGATGCTGCCCAGCCGCGGATGGTCGTTGAACTTGCCGCGATAGGCATTCAGGAACGCGGTGTGGGCGGGCGTGCTGATCTGGTCCCACGGGTAGCCGGTGACGATCCAGCCTTCCGGCGTCTCGTCGCCGAGGGGATCGAGATATTCCGGCTCGCCGGTCAACATCGAGACCACGGCGCGGCGTTCGAACAGGCCGCGCGAATTGCCCTGGCGGACGAAGTTGGTGAGGTCGGGCCCGAAGGTGACGTTGAAGATCGCCTCGGGCCGTTCAGCGGCCAGCGCGGCCACCGTGGCGCCGGCATCGATGCGGCCGAGCGCCGGCCACTGCTCGGCGACGAACTGCACATCCGGGCGCCGCGCCGAAAGCAGCGCCTTGAACCATTTCACGGCCGATTGCCCGTACTCGTAGTTCGGCGCGACACTCACCCAGCGCTTCGCCGGCAGTTTTGCCGCCTCCTCGACCAGCATCGCCGCCTGCATGTAAGTGCTGGGGCGCAGCCGGAAGGTGAAGCGGTTGCCCTTCTCCCAGACGATGGCATCGGTCAGCGGTTCGGCGGCGACGAACAGTTTCCGGTTCTGCAGCGCCACGTCGGCGACCGCGAGGCCGACATTCGACAGGAAGGTGCCGGCCAGCAGATCGACCTTCTGCTCGCCCAGCAGCTCGCCGGCCAGCCGCACCGCATCCTGCGGCCGGCCGGCATCGTCGCGGCTGATCACTTCCAGCGGCCGCCCGGCGATGCCGCCGGCGGCGTTGACCTGCTCGACCGCCAGCTGCCAGCCCATGCGGTAGGGCACGGTGAAGGCGGGGATCGCGGTGTAGGAATTGATCTCGCCTACCTTGATCGGCTGGGTGCCCTGGGCCCGGATCGCTGGCGGCGCGGCGAGCATGGCGGCACCGGCGGCAAGCACGGTGCGGCGGTTAAAAATCATCGCAGGCACTCCCCTTGGTTCGGTGCGGTAAGCCTAGCGCAGGCCGTCCTTGCCTTCGATCGAATCCTTGGCGAGGCCGCCGATGCGCGGCCACGGTCGACCGGCATCGGCAAGCGCCAGCGCCACCACGATCTCGTCCCGCCGCGGCGCATCGGCCAGGCGGAACTCGATCGCATCGAAGTGGCTGCGCACATAGGCGGCATCCTTGTGGCCGAGCGGAACGTCGATCGCGGCCCCCATGCCGGCGCGCTTGGCGGCCGACGGAATCAGCGCAAGCCCGCCGCCGATCCGCTTTCGCACGGGCGCGCCGAATTTCGGGTGCAGGATGGCGGCGGCGTGCTCGAGCTCGCCATCCTCGCCGACGATCGCTGCCTTGCCG
>JADYYZ010000037.1 GCA_020853405.1 Acetobacteraceae bacterium | reverse complement strand
GTTCACCGCCGGGACCATCACCTATGACGAGCAGACCCAGACCGTGACCGCGACCGGCCGGGTCGAGGCGTGGCAGAACGACCGCGTGCTCCAGGCCGACCGGGTCACCTTCGAGCGCGGCACGGGCATCGCGCGCGCCGAGGGCAACGTCGTACTGGTCGAACCCGACGGCCAGGTGCTGTTCGCCGATTCCGCCGACCTGAACCAGGACTTCACCGAGGGCATCGCGCGCAGCATGCGCGGCATCCTGGCCGACAACGGCCGCATGGCCGCGACCGCCGCCCGTCGGCGCGAAGGCCGCCTGACCGAGATGTTCCGCACCGTCTACACCACCTGCGATCCGTGCGAGCAGGACCCCCAGCGCGCGCCGCTGTGGCAGCTCCGCGCCCGCCGTGCCCAGCACGACCAGCAGGCCAAGCGCATCGAGTACTGGGACACCACCATGGAAATGGCGGGGATCCCGATCTTCTACATCCCCTATTTCAACCACGCCGATCCCACGGTGAAGCGCGCAAGCGGCCTGCTGCCGCCACTGTTCGGCACCACCAGGACGGTCGGCAGTTTCTTCTCCGTCCCCTACTACCAGGTGATCGACCCGCAGACCGACGCCACCATCGAGCCGATCTTCACCACCGAGGAGGGGGTGGTGATGACCGGCGAATTCCGCCGTCGCTTCGACAGCGGCTACCTCACCTTCCGCGGCAGCGGCACCTACGACAGCCAGGACCAGTGGCGCGGCCACATCCTGGGCGCCGGGCGCTTCGCGGTGAACGATACCTGGCGGGCCGGTTTCGACCTCGCCCGCGTCTCCGACATCTCGTATTTGCGCGACTACCGCTTCGGCAGCCCGGCCTACGTCACCACGCGGCCGTTCGTGGAAGGGTTCTGGGGGCGCAGCTACGCGCTGCTCGACGCCTCGGCCTACCAGGGGCTCGCGACCATCGACCAGAACATCCCCACCCCCCTGGTGATGCCGCGCGCTCTGTTCGCCTATTCCGGCCCGCCGGGCTGGATGGGCGGGCGGCTGAGCTACGATTTCGGCGGCTACGGCATCACCCGCGATGGCGGCACCGATTCCCGCCGCGTCGGCGGCCGCGCCGACTGGAGCACCGAACTGGTCGATCAGATCGGCTCGCGCTGGAGCTTCGGCACCCGCATGGATTTCTACGGCTACAATTTCAACGACTATCCCGACGCCGCCGGCAGCCGCCGGGCCGGCAGCGCGGTGGTCGCGCACCCCCAGATTTTCGGCATGTGGCGCCTGCCGCTCTATCGCCGCTACGGCAGCGTCACGCACCGGGTCGAGCCGATGATCCAGGCGGTGGCGGCGCCGATCATCGGGCGCAACGACTGGCCGAACGAGGATTCGCGCGATGTCGAGTTCACCGACGCCAACCTGTTCAGCCTGAACCGCTTCCCCGGCCGCGACCAGCTGGAAGGCGGCGCGAGGCTGATGGCGGGCCTGCGCAACACTTTGTTCCTGGATGGCGGGCAATCGATGGAGGTGATGTTCGGCCAGAGCTACCGCGCCAACTACAACAACCAGTTCGATCCCAATTCGGGCCTTGCCGACCGCGTCTCGGACTATGTCGCGCGCGTCTCGATCGATCCGCTGCCGTGGTTCGGGCTGGCCTATCGAACCCGCATCGCCAAGGACCAGCTCCGCCAGACCTTCAGCGACATCACCGCGACCCTCGGCACCGGCTCGTTCGGCGCCTCGGTGAGCTACGCCTACGTGCCGCCATCAGCGACCGCGCTCAGGCCGATCCGGCGCGAGGAGGTCGGTGGCGGCGTCAGCCTCGGCCCGTTCGAGGGCACGCCGCTGGCACGCTGGCGGGGCTATGCCGCCGCCTTCTACGACCTCCAGCAGAGCGTGCCGGTCTATACCATCCTGGGCGCGACCTACGAGGACGAGTGCTTCGCCTTCAGGGTGCGGTTCCTGCGCACCTTCACCAACCCGGCGCTGAACGCGGCCGGCGGCTCGACCCTGATGTTCCAGCTCACCTTCAAGACGGTGGGCGATTTCGGCTTCTCGGCATTCTGATGCCGGGCGCCGCCCCCCGCCGCCCTGGCTTGGCGGATGGTAAGCGCGCCGACGGTTCCATGGCCCGGCAAACCTCGGTAGAGAAGGGGGCGATGCGACAGATCCTTGCCGCCCTGGTCTGCCTGCTGCTGGCCACCCTGCCGGTGCGCGCGCAGGACGTGCGCGTCGCCGCCGTGGTCAACGGCCAGGCCATCACCACCGCCGACGTCGACAATCGCGCACGCCTGATCCTGGGCAGTTTCGGCCAGGCCCCGACCGCCGACGCGATCGCGCGGCTGAAGCCGCAGGTCGTGCGCACGCTGATCGACGAGCGGCTGCGGCTGCAGGAGGTGCAGCGCCGGCGCATCCTGGTTTCGGACCGCGAGGTTGCCGAACAGATCGGGCGCATCGAACAGCGGCTGGGGGTGCCGCCGGGCGGGCTCGCGCGGCAGATGCGCACCGCCGGGATCGACCCCAGGACGCTCTATGACCAGCTGCGCGCGCAGATCGGCTGGGTCAAGCTGATCCGCCAGCAGCTCGGCACCCAGGCCGAGATCACGCAAGCCGAGATCGACGAGCAGGTGCGCGCCCAGGAGGCCGCCGCCGGCACGCCGGAATACCAGCTGGCCGAGATCCTGCTGCCGATCGACGACCCGGCGCAGGAGGCCGAGGTCAACCGCACCGCCCAGCAGATCATCGACCGGCTGCGCGCCGGCGCGCCGATCGCGCCGATCGCGGTGCAGTTCTCGGCCGGCGTCTCGGCCCAGGAGGGCGGCGATCTCGGCTGGGTGCGCCCCGAACAGCTCGACCACGAGGTCGCCGCCGTGGTCGCCCAGATGCCGGTCGGCGCGATCACCAACCCGATCCGCACGATCGGCGGCATCGCGATCATCCAGAAGCGCGGCCAGCGCGAGATCGGGCGCGACCCGGCGACCATGCTGGAGGTGCGCCAGGCCTTCCTGCCGTTCGATTCGGCAGTCGATCCCGCCAACCTCACGCCGGCGCAGCGGGCGGTGATCGAGCAGGCCAACCGCATCGCCGCGAGCGTCCGCTCCTGCCCGGCGATGGAGGAAGCGGCACGCGCCGCGCGCTCGCCGCGCCCGACCAATCCCGGCGACATCCGGCTGGAGAGCCTGCCGCCGCAGCTGCGCGCCCGGCTGGCAGCGCTGCCGGTGAACCAGGCGACCGTGATCGGCGCCACCGACGGGGTGGCGGTGCTGATCATCTGCGAGAAGCGGAGCGAGAACCTGGGCGCCCCCTCGCGCGAGGCGGTGGCGTCGGCACTATTGCGCGACCGCTCCGACCTGTTGAGCCGCCAGCTGATGCGCGACCTGCGCCGGCGCGCGCAGATCGAGATCAGGAGCTGAGCCGATCGGCGGGAAGCTGCCGCCGCTGCCGCCGGTCGGGGCGGTGATCGCAGGCTTCGGCCTCGGCGCGAAGAAAAGCCTGGGCCAGCATTTCCTGCTCGACCCCTCGATCGTCGCGCGCATCGCCGCGCTCGCCGGGCCGCTGGCCGGGCGCAACGTGATCGAGGTTGGGCCAGGCCCGGGAGGGCTTACGCGCGCGCTGCTGGAAACGGGGGCCGCGAGCGTCACCGCAATCGAGCTCGATCGCCGCGCGGTCGCTGCCCTGCAGCCGCTGGTCGCGGCGGCCGGCGGGCGGCTCCGCGTGATCGAGGCCGATGCGCTCGTGCTGGACGCGGCCGCGCTGGTGGCGCCGCCGCGCACGATCGTCGCCAACCTGCCGTACAATGTCGGCACGCCCCTGCTGGTCGGCTGGCTGCGAAGGGCGGGCGCGTTCGAGAGCATGACGCTGATGTTCCAGCGCGAGGTGGCGGAACGGATCATCGCGCCGCCGGACAGCCCCGCCTATGGGCGGCTGTCGGTGCTGGTGCAGGCGACGGCGCGGGCCGCCATCGTGATGCAGCTGCCGGCCGGCGCCTTCGTGCCGCCGCCCAGGGTCGCCTCCGCGGTGCTGCGGCTCGATCCGCTGCCCGACCAGCCCTCCCCTGCCCACCTCCGCGCGCTGGAGGCGGTGAGCGCGGCCGCGTTCGGACAGCGACGAAAAATGCTGCGCGGTTCGCTGCGGGCGCTGACGCGCGAGCCGCTGGCGCTGCTCGCCGCCGCCGGGATCGCCCCGGACCGACGCGCGGAGACGCTCACGGTCGGCGATTTCCTACGCCTGGCCGAACGCCACCAGCAGCAGGCCGAGCACGACGAGGCTCGCGGCGGTCGAGAGCAGCACGGCGGCGGCTGAGCGCTCGGCGCCGGTCGCATAGCGGGCGGCGATCATGAAGGCATTGGCCCCGGTCGGCATCGCCGCGGTCACGGTCGCCACCGCAACCCCGAGCGGCGGCAGGCCGACGGCACGGGTCGCGAGGTACATCAGCGCCGGCATCAGCAGGTTCTTGACCAGCGACGACAGGAGCGCCGGCGCGAGGTCGGTCCTGCCGGGCACCGCCGGCAGGCCAAGCCCCAGGCAGAACAGCGCGACCGGGGTCGCACTCGCCGCCAGCAGGTCGAGCAGCCGCGCCACCGGCGCCGGCAGCGGCAGCCCGACCAGCGTCCACAGGAAGCCAAGCGCGATCGCATCGATGATCGGGTTGCGCGCCAGGCTGATCGCGGTCGCGCGCAGAAGCCGCCGTGCCGAGAGGCGGGTGTTCAGCCCTGCCTCGACGGTGGCGGTGGCGATCGGGAACAGCACCGCCGAATGGAACGCGATGATCGCCAGCAGCTCCCTGACCCCTGCCCTGCCGAACGCCGCCTCGATCACCGGCACGCCCATCATCACGGTATTGCCGAAGGCGCAGTTGAGGCCGAACACGCCGGCGTTCGCGAGATCGTCGCCCAGCAGCCTGCGCGACAGCACGACACCGAGGCCGAACATGCCGAGCGCGATCGCCATGAACGGCAGCGCCGGCGCGAACGAGATGCCGCCCGACCCGGCGACCGAGCGGAACAGCAGCGCCGGCAGCGCGAACAGGAAGATGTAGCCGGTCAGCGCATCGCCGCCGCGCTCGGGCAGGAGGCGGCGCCAGGCAGCGAAGCGGCCAAGCCCGATCAGGGCGAAGACCGGCAGCACCACCTCGATCAGCGCCCCCATCAGGCGCCCAGCTGCGACAGGAACGCCTCCAGGCCGGATTGGCGGGCGGTGGCCAGGCGGGCGGCCCGCAGCACCGCGCGCGCATCGGCGACGGCATGGTCGAACTCGCGGTTCACGATCACATGGTCGGCCTCGCGGCAGTGCAGGATCTCCTCGCGCGCCTTCGCCATGCGCCGCGCGATCCGCTCCGGGCTGTCCTGGCCGCGGGCACGGAGCCGCCGTTCGAGCTCACCGAGGCCGGGCGGCAGGATCGCGAGCTGCACGACATCGCCCGCCAGCGCCCTGCGCAGCTGGCGCGCGCCCTGCCAGTCGATGTCGAACAGCACGTCGCGGCCGGCGGCGAGCGCGTCGCGCACCGGGGCGGCCGGCGTGCCGTAGCGGTCGTCATAGACCCGCGCCCATTCCAGCAGCGTGCCGGCGGCC
>JADYYZ010000036.1 GCA_020853405.1 Acetobacteraceae bacterium | reverse complement strand
CGCTGCGACGCCTTCAGCACCGATGCCTCGCAGCTCGCCGGCATTCGCGTCGGCTCGATGTCACGGCCCGAGGACCACGTCGTGCTGCCGGAGCTGATCAGCAAGGAGCCGCTGTCGCCGGCCGTGCGCAAGGGCGACCCGCAGTTCTTCGACATCGTGCGCTGGACCGTGTTCGCGCTGCTGATCGCCGAGGAGTTCGGCGTGACCCAGGCCAATGTCGACCAGATGCTGGAAAGCCAGAACCCCGAGGTTCGCCGGCTGCTCGGCAAGTCGGGTGATTTCGGCAACGGCATCGGGCTGGACAACCGCTGGGCCTACTGGGCGATCAAGGCGGTCGGCAACTACGGCGAGATTTTCGACCGCAATGTCGGCAAGGATTCGCAGCTGAACCTGCCGCGCGGCGCCAACGCGCTGTGGACGCATGGCGGGCTGATGTACGCGCCGCCGATCAGGTAGCGCCGGCAAGACCGCGGGTTCCGGCGGCCGCCAGCTGCCGCCGGACCTCACGCCCGCAGCAGGCCCCGCATCGGTGCCACCCCGGCGCTGCCGGGGAACACCTCGCGGTCCAGCCGTGACGCGGGCACGCCGAGATGGGCGCCCAGCAGCGCCTTGGCCAGCGCCCGCAGATCCGTCGTCGGCGCGAGATCCCGCCCTTCCAGAAGATCGCCAAGGCCCGGCCAGTTGCCGAACACCCGCCCGCCGGCGATCGCGCCGCCGGCAAGGATGGCAACGCCACCGGTGCCATGATCGGTGCCGCCGGTGCCGTTGATGCGCACGGTGCGGCCGAATTCGGTCATCGCCAGCACCGCCGTGTTCGTCCAGGCCGGCCCCAGTGCCTCGCGCAGCGCCTCGATCCCGGCATCGAGCGTGCCCAGCAGATTGGGCAGGCGCGGCACCTGGCCGGCATGGGTATCGAAGCCGGTGAGCTCGGTCGCCGCCACCCTGGGGCCGCGCGGGTCGGCAAGCAGCCGGCCGGTGGCGCGCATCAGGGCAGCGAAGCCGGCGCGCTCGCCGCCCGCCCCGGCCGCCGCCGCCCCGGCCAGGGCGGCTTGCGCGAAATGCCGCCCTGCCTCGGCATCGGCGAAGACCGGGCCCAGCAGCGGGTCGCGGCGATAGAGCCCGGCAAGCCGCGTCATCGCATCAGGGCTGGTCGCGGGCAGGTTGCGCGGCACCCAGTTGGTGATGCGCGCCTCGCCGCGCAGCAGCAGCGGCACGCTCTGTCCGGCCGCCAGCGCCTTGCGGCTCACGCTGTCGATCGCGCCCGCCTCGTGCGGCCACAGCGCCAGCACGGCGCGGTTGAGCCAGCCCGCCGCCAGGCGGTGATCGGCGCCGCTTTCCAGGAAGTCCTGGCCGTCGAAATGGCTGCGCGTGCGCCAGGGGCCGGCGGCGGCGTGCACGAACGCTGCCTCGTTCGCGGCAAACAGCCGATGCAGCCCCGGCATCGCCGGGTGCAGCCCGAAACTGCCGCCGAGGTCGAGCAGACCACCCTCGCGCCCCGGTTCCGGCAGCGCCAGCGGGCCGCGCAGCTCGGCGAAGCGCGGGTCGGCATAGGGGGCGACGGTCGAAAGCCCATCGAGCGCGCCGCGCAGCAGCACCACCACCAGCCGCCGCTCGCCCGGCGCGTCGGCAAGCGCCGCCCTGCTGCGGCCGGCGACCAGGCTCGTTGCCAGCCCGAGGATCAGGCCGCGGCGCCCGATCGGAAGATGGGCCATGCTCACCTCCTCTGGAACGAAGGAGAACCGAGCAGCACGACCAGCCCGTCACGCGCGGTCTCGGCGTTGGCGACCTCGAAGCGCGTGGGCTGATCGGCAAGCGGGCCGAGCGTCGCCTCCAGCATCGCGCGCGGGTCGGGCTGGCCGGGCAGGCGGCGGATCAGGGTGCCGGCCCATTCGATCCGGCGCAGCATCGCTTCCGGCCCGGCCCAGGCATCGGCGCGGTCCGGCCAGCCGTTCGGCGCCGGCGCCAGGAAGAAGGGCTGGCCGAGGATGGCGAACGGTGCCAGCCGGGCCGGCGGCGCCGGCACGAAATCGAACGCGCGCAACGCAGCGATCACGAACTCCACCGGCGGGCGCAGTTTCGCCAGCGCGCCGGTCCAGGCCTCGGGCAGCGCGATCACCGCCCGCGCCGCCTGCGCAAGGTCGCCGCCGGTCGCGCCCAGGCGCTTCTCGATGGCAGCGATCGCAGCCGGCGGCGGCGCGTCGGCGACGAAATGCGCGGCCAGTTTGCGGGCAAGATGGCGATGCGTCGCGGGATGGTTCGCGAGCGCCCGGACCGCCTGCTCGCCCGCCGCCTCGCCTTCCGCATAGCTCGTGCCCAGCACCCGCTTCTCGCCCGGCTCGTGCATGACGGCGCGGAACACGAAGGGCGAAGGCCCGGGATTGCCGGCGGACCAGCCGGTCAGCACGCGCGCAAGCTCGGTCACGTCGGCCTGGGTGTAGCCGGCGGCGGGCGAGATGGTGTGCAGCTCCATCAGCTCGCGCGCGAGGTTCTCGTTGAGGCCCCGGTGCGTGCGGCTGCCGAGCCGGCTGTTCGGCCCCATCGACTGCGCGTTGTCGAGGTAGCGCAGCATCGCGGGGTGGCGGACCACCGCCATCGCCAGGTCCTCGAACCGGCCGAGGCAGTGCGCGCGGATGGTGTTCAGGAAATAGTCGCCCACCAGCGCCCCCGGATTGCCGCCGCGGAGCGAGACCGTGAAATGGTTGGCCCAGAACAGCGCCCAGCGTTCCAGGAATGGCGCCGGTGTCGCGGCAAGCCAGGCCACCAGCTCGTTGGCGAAGCCGCGATAGGCAAGCTGCACCGGGTTGGGGTCGGGCTGGGTGCGCTGCTGGGTGAAGGTGACCTCCAGCGCGGCGGCGGGGTCGAGCGCGGACCCTGCCAGCGCCTCCGGCACCGGGGTGACGCGCTCGACCTGGGCCTTGAGCCAGCCCTGCGGGTCGCGTGCGGCTTCGGCCAGCTCGCCGGGGCGGGCGCCCAGGCCGAAGCGGGTGGCGGCGATGGCGGCATCGCGTGACATGGCAGGGAGCATCGCACGCGCACGCCGGCTGACGCATGGTTAACTGTAGCAAAGCGTAACCGGAGCCGGCGTTCCACCGAGGCGCGCCGGCCCCTCCCCGGCCGATGCCCTCACGCCTGCGCGAAGGCCAGCCGGTCGCCCCACAGCGCGACCGCGGTCAGCGCCCCGCCAAAGGCAGCACCGGTGTCGATCCCGATCCGATGCTCCAGCACCACCGGCGCCCTGGTCGGGGTGTGGCCGTGCACCACCACGCCGGGCGGCGCGGCATCGCTGTTCCAGGACAGGAACGGCTCGCGGATCCACAGCAGGTCGTCCTCGTCCTGGGCGTCGGGGGCGACGCCCGGGCGGATGCCGGCATGCGCGAACAGGTAGCTGCCCGCCGACCAGGCGGTGCGCAGCCCCTTCAGGAAGGCGCGCTGTTCGGCCGGCACGGCGGCTGCCCAGTTGCCGGGCATGGCTGGATCGAGGCCGTAGCTCTCGAGCGTCGCCACGCCGCCATTGTCGAGCCAGAACCGCACCAGCTCGGGTGTCCTGCTGGCGGCGATGCCGGCCTGGAACATCATCTCGTGGTTGCCCTTCAGGAAGATGCGCTCGCAGCCCGGCGGGCCGGGGGCGAGCAGGCGCGCCAGCACGCCGCGGCTGTCCGGGCCGCGATCGACATAGTCGCCGAGATAGACCAGCACCTTGCGCGGCTCGGGTGCGCGCAGCGCGTCGTGGCCGATCAGCGCGTGCAGCTGGTCGAGCCGGTCAGCGGCGCCATGCACGTCGCCCACCGCGTAGATGCGGATGCCGGGCTGAAGCCGCCCCGGCGAGGGCCTGGTCGCGGTGAACGTCATGGCACGAAGGGATAAAGCATTTTTGCCACGATTCGGTTGCCGCCCGCCTGCCACGCCGCCCGGCCCGTTCCCGCACCCCGGCAGGCCCCCTTCCCTTGCCGGCCGGCAGCGGGCGTGGCAGGGCCATCGCCCATGCAGGATGCGGTCGTGGTCGAGGCCCTCTCGAAACGCTATCCGGGCCGCCGGGGTGCCGAGGTGCCGGCGGTCGATTCCATCGGTTTCACCGTGCCGCGGGGGGCGACGGTCGGCCTGCTGGGCGGCAACGGCGCCGGCAAGACGACCACCATCGCGATGCTGCTCGGCCTGCTGCTGCCGAGCGCGGGCCATATCCGCTGCCTCGGCCACGACATGGCGCGCGACCGCTTCGCCGCCCTGGCGCGGATGAACTTCTCCTCGCCCTACGTCGCGCTGCCGCACCGGCTCACGGTGGCCGAGAATCTGCGGGTCTATGGCCACCTCTATGGCGTTGCGGGGCTGGAGCGGCGGATTTCCGAGCTCGCGGCCGCGTTCGATCTCGGCAGCCTGCTCGGGCGCAAGGCAGGCGAACTCTCGGCCGGGCAGAAGACCCGCGTCGCGCTCGCCAAGGCGCTGGTCAACCGGCCCGAGCTGCTGCTGCTCGACGAGCCGACCGCGAGCCTCGACCCCGACACCGCCGATACGCTGCGCGGCTGGCTTGAACGCTACCGGGCCGAGACCGGCGCCAGCATTCTCCTCGCCAGCCACAACATGGCCGAGGTCGAGCGGCTGTGCTCGGATGTGCTGATGATGAAGCAGGGGCGCATCGTCGATCGCGGCCCGCCTGGCGCGCTGATCGCGAAATACGGCCGCGAGACGCTGGAGCAGGTGTTCCTCGACATCGCGCGCGGCACCGGCGAGGCGCGCAACCTCGACCATCAGCCGCTGGCGGCGCAATGAGCGGG
>JADYYZ010000035.1 GCA_020853405.1 Acetobacteraceae bacterium | reverse complement strand
ATGAAGAGGCGCGGCGCGACTACGCTCACTCGCTGGCCCGACCCACGGCCCCGCCCGCCGGCAGCGGCAGCGCGGCAAGGGTACGCCGCCCCGACTCGCCGAGTGCCGCGGCAAGGCGGGTGATGGCGTCGATGTCGGCCTCGCGGCAGGCCTCCTCGAGTGCGGTGGCATCGCGGCACATGGCGACCGCGCCGAAGGTGCCGGCGGCCGATTTCAGCGCGTGCGCCAGCGTCTCGATGGCAGGGATCGCGCCGCGCTGGACCGCGGGCCGCACCGCGGCGGCAAGCCGTTCCAGCCGGCCGCCGGTCTCCTCGGCGAACACCGCCAGCAGGTCGGGCATGCGCCCGGGCTCGATGCCGGCTGCCAGTTCCTCCAGCACGGCGTGGTCGATCAGGGCGTCGCGCCTGGCCGGCGGATGCCGGCGCCGGCGTGGCCCGCGGATCAGCACCGCGCGCACCGTGTCCAGCATGGTCTGGTGATCGGCGGGCTTGGCCAGGAACCCGTTCATGCCCGCATCCGTGCAGGCGATGCGATCCGCGGGCAGGGTCGCCGCCGACATCGCGATGATCGGCACCTTGCCCGCCTCGCCCGGCAGGCCGCGGATGCGCTCGGTCGCGGCGATGCCATCAAGGCCGGGCATGTTGAGGTCGATCAGCACCAGGTCGAAGCCGCCGCGGCCTGCCTTGGCCACCGCCTCGGCGCCGTCGATGGCGAGTTCGACCGAGTAGCCCGCCTTGCGCAGGCTTGCCGCCGCCACCAGCTGGGTCGCGCGCGAATCGTCGGCCAGCAGGATCCTGCCCAGCGCCCCATGCCCCAGCGCCCCATGCCCCAGCGCCCCATGCCCCAGCGCCCCGTGCCCTGGTGCCCCGTGCCCTGGTGCCCCGCGCTCCAGTGCCCCGGGTGGCGGCGCCGGTTCCGCCCGGCGCGGCCGGAGCTCGGCCGGTGGCCGGCCGGGCAGCTGGGCTCCGGCATGGTCCGCCCCAGCGCCCACCCCGGCGCCCACCTCGGCGCCCGCCACCTCGCCCCGCCCGCGCCGCATCGGCACGGTGAAGCTGAACGTGCTGCCGCGCCCCACTTCGCTCCTCAGCGCGATCTCGCCGCCCATCAGCCCGACCAGCCGCTTGCAGATCATCAGCCCAAGCCCCGAGCCGCCGAAACGCCGTGCGATCGATTCGTCGGCCTGCACGAAACTGGTGAACAGTTTCGCCTGCGCGGCGGCGGGAATGCCGATGCCGGTATCGGCGACCTCGATCCCGAGCGCCACCGTGCCCTCGCCGGCGCCGGCCTGCCGGATGCGGATGCTGACGCCGCCGGTGGCGGTGAACTTCACCGCGTTGTCGACCAGGTTGATCAGCACCTGGCGCAGCCGCTGCGCATCGCCGTCGAGGCTCGCCGGCAGCGCCGGGTCGATGCTCGCCGACAACGTGATCGTCTTTTCGGCGGCCGCCGGCGCCAGCAGGTCAAGCACGCCGCCCACCAGCTCGGCGATGCTGAATTCCCGGATTTCCAGCGCCAGCCGCCCTGCCTCGATCCGGCTGATATCGAGCACGTCGTTCAGCACCGCGAGCAGATCCTGGCCGCAGCGCCGGGCGGTCTCGACATAGGCGCGCTGTTCGGAATCGAGGTCGGTGTCGAGCAGCAGCCCGATCGTGCCCATGACCCCGCTCATCGGGGTGCGGATCTCGTGGCTCGCGATCGCCAGGAAGTCGGACTTCGCCTGGTTGGCGCGCTCGGCGTGGCGGCGGGCGCGCGCCTCGCGCGCCTCGGCCCGCTTCCTCGCGCTGATGTCGTGCTGGATGCCGACATAGGCAAGCAGCCTGCCGTCGCGGCCGCGGATCGGCGCGATCCTGAGTTCGTTCCAGAAGCGCCTGCCGTCCTTGCGGTAATTGACGAACTCGACCGTCACCGGCTCGCCGCGTTCGACGGCGCGGCGGATGCGGCGCACGGCGCCACGGTCGGTGTCCGGCCCTTGCAGGAAGCGGCCGTTGCGGCCGATCACCTCCTCGGCCGGGTAGCCCGTGATCGCGGTAAAGGCGGGGTTGAGGAAGACGATCGGGCAGTCCTCGCGCGAGGGGTCGGCAAGGGTGATGCCGGTGGGCGCGGCCCCGACCGCCGCCGCCAGCAGCACGCCGGCATCGCCGCCGGCGCGGCCGGCGGGCGCGAGCTCGGGCAGGCCGGCGGCGCGCGCGCCGGCCCTGCCGCGGCGGTGGCGTGGCGGCTTGCGTGGCGGGTCGCGCGCCGGGCGCTTTCGTTCAGCTGTCATAGGACGCCAGCGCGCTGAACGGCACGTCGAGCCGTGCGCGTCCGCCCAGGAACGAAAGTTCGATCAGTGCGGCGGCGGCGGGCACCACGGCACCCGCCTGGCGCAGGAGCCCGATGCCCGCCGCCATGGTGCCGCCGGTCGCAAGCAGGTCATCGACCACCACCACCCGCTGGCCGGGGTGCACCGCATCGTGCTGCATCTCGATCCGGTCGGTGCCGTATTCCAGCGCATAGTCGAGCCCGACCGTGGGCCCGGGCAGTTTGCGCGGCTTGCGCAGCATGATGAAGCCGCAGCCGAGTTTCAGGGCGAGCGGGGCTGCGACCAGGAAGCCGCGCGATTCGATGCCGGCGATCAGGTCGGGCAGCGCCGGCGCCACGGCGCGCGCCATGCGCCCCATCGCCACCTGCCAGGCATCGGCGTTCGCCAGCAGGGTGCTGATGTCGTAGAACAGGATCCCGGGCTTCGGAAAATCCGGAATGCCCCGGATGTGCGCCTTGATGTCCATTGTCTTTCGCGCCCCCGCATCCGACATGGCCCGGCCATCCTTCCGCGGGTGGCCGAGGCTATCCGATCGGTGGCCGGCCCGTCGATTGCAAATTGCGAATCATTTTGGCGGCATTCTGCATCGACGTGCCGTCGCTGTCACCCGCGCGTGCGGCAGGCGGGATTTTCCGGCCGCGCAGGGCCGGGCGGGAGGCGGGGGATCAGGCGGGGGATCAGGCGGGGGGTTAGGCGGGGGATGACGCGCAAGACGATCGCGCTTGCCGCCGGCATCGCCGGCTTCATCGCCTATCTTGCGGTGGCGGTGGTGCTGGCCGACCACGTGATCGGGCTGCACTGGGCAGCGGGGCTGGCCTATTACCTGGTCGCCGGCCTGATCTGGGCCTGGCCGGCGGCCTGGCTGGTCCGCTGGGCGCATGGCCGAAGCTGAGGCGGCCGCCGCGGCGATGGGGCCGGCGCCGGGCCGGGATGCTCAGTGCAGGCGGAATTCGCCCTTCGCCATCCGGATTTCCGCCGGCCCGACCAGCCCGGCCGAGGCCACCGTCACCGAATGCAGCCGCCCCTCGATCTCCCGCTGCCAGAACCCCAGGAACCGGCACAGCTCCGGGAAGTTCGGCGCAAGGTCGAGCTGCTGCCAGATGAAGGTCTGCAGCAGGCTGGGGTGGTCGGGCAGGTGGTACAGGATCTTCGCCGTGGTCAACCGGTAGCCCCGCAGCTGCAGGGCCAGGTCTTTGGTGGCGGGTCGCGGCATCATGGCAATCACTCCTGACGTGGTGGCGGGGGCCCTCCCTGTTGTTGGGTCCGCTGGGCAGTGCCGCGATCGGGTATCGATCGGGCACGACACCCTGTTGTTGTTGTCAGCATGACACACGGGATCGGGTTTCGAAATGGAAAATTCGTGCTGATTCAATAGTTTGGCAGCCATATCCACCGAGTGCTGCCGGCTGCTTGACAGCCATGCATCCGATCCCTACATGGCTGGCACTCCTCTGGGGGGAGTGCTGACAGCGAATGCTGGCCTGCGTCCCCAGCCAGGAGCCGAAATCACCCCGGGGAGCACATCCCCTTCCGTGGAGAAGACGCTTATGAAGTTCCGTCCCCTGCACGACCGCGTGGTCGTGAAGCGTGTGGACGCCGAGGAGAAGACCTCCGGCGGCATCATCATCCCCGACACCGCCAAGGAGAAGCCGATGGAGGGCGAGGTGGTGGCCGTGGGTCCTGGTGCCCGCAACGAGCAGGGCCAGATCGTGGCACTCGACGTGAAGGCAGGTGACCGCGTGCTGTTCGGCAAGTGGAGCGGCACCGAGGTGAAGATCGACGGCGAAGAGCTGCTGATCATGAAGGAAAGCGACCTGATGGGCATCATCGAGGGCCAGGTCGCCAAGAAGAAGGCCGCCTGAGCACCCGCCTGGCCGCCTGACCGATCCAACCGACCAGAACCAAGGAATTCCGACGAATGCCTGCAAAGGACGTCAAGTTCGGCGCCGACGCCCGCAGCCGCATGCTGCGTGGTGTCGATATTCTCGCCGATGCCGTGAAGGTGACCCTGGGCCCCAAGGGCCGCAACGTCGTGCTCGACAAGAGCTTCGGCGCGCCGCGCATCACCAAGGACGGTGTGACCGTGGCCAAGGAAATCGAACTCGCCGACAAGTTCGAGAACATGGGCGCGCAGATGGTGCGCGAGGTCGCCTCCAAGACCAACGACATCGCCGGTGACGGCACCACCACCGCGACCGTGCTCGCCCAGGCGATCGTGCGCGAGGGTGCGAAGGCGGTGGCCGCCGGCATGAACCCGATGGACCTCAAGCGCGGCGTCGACCGCGCCGTGGCCGAAGTGGTCAAGGAGCTCGAGAAGCGCGCCAAGAAGATCTCGACCAGCGCCGAGGTCGCCCAGGTCGGCGCGATCGCCGCCAACGGCGAGAACGAGATCGGCAAGATGATCAGCCAGGCCATGGAGAAGGTCGGCAACGAGGGCGTGATCACGGTCGAGGAGGCCAAGGGCATCCAGACCGAGCTCGACGTCGTCGAGGGCATGCAGTTCGACCGCGGCTATGTCTCTCCGTACTTCATCACCAACGCGGAGAAGATGATCGCCGAGCTCGACAGCCCCTACATCCTGATCTTCGAGAAGAAGCTCTCCGGCCTGCAGCCGCTGCTGCCGCTGCTGGAAGCGGTGGTGCAGAGCGGCAAGCCGCTGATGATCATCGCCGAGGACGTGGAAGGCGAGGCGCTGGCCACCCTGGTGGTGAACAAGCTGCGCGGCGGCCTCAAGATCGCCGCGGTCAAGGCGCCCGGCTTCGGTGACCGCCGCAAGGCCATGCTCGAGGACATCGCGATCCTGACCGGCGGCCAGGTGATCAGCGAGGACCTTGGCATCAAGCTCGAGAGCGTCACGCTCAACATGCTTGGCAAGGCCAAGAAGGTGATCATCGAGAAGGAGAACACCACGATCGTCGAGGGCGTCGGCAAGAAGACCGACATCACCGGCCGGTGCAACCAGATCCGCGCGCAGGTCGAGGAGACCACCAGCGACTACGACCGCGAGAAGCTGCAGGAGCGGCTGGCCAAGCTCGCCGGCGGCGTCGCGGTGATCCGCGTCGGCGGCTCGACCGAGGTCGAGGTCAAGGAGCGCAAGGACCGCGTCGACGACGCGCTGCACGCGACCCGTGCCGCGGTCGAGGAAGGCATCGTGCCGGGCGGCGGCGTGGCGCTGGCGCGTGCCAGCCTGATCCTGGCCAAGCTGAAGGCCGACAACGACGACCAGCGCTTCGGCATCGAGATCGTTCGCCGCGCGCTGCAGTCGCCGCTGCGCCAGATCGCCGAGAACGCCGGCGAGGACGGGGCGGTGATCGCCGGCAAGGTGCTGGAGAGCGACGACTATAACATGGGCTTCGATGCCCAGGGCGGCGATTACAAGGACCTGGTCAAGGCCGGCATCATCGACCCGACCAAGGTCGTGCGCACCGCGCTGCAGGATGCCTCCTCGGTGGCCAGCCTGCTGATCACCACCGAGGCGATGGTCGCCGAGCGGCCGGAGAAGAAGGCCCCGCCGGCGGCGCCGGGCGGTGGCATGGGCGACATGGACTTCTGATCCATAGCGCCTGTCGTGCCTGTATCGGGGGCGGTCCTTCGGGACCGCCCCTTTCCTTTTCCCGCCGCCGCCCGCGACCGGTGACGCGGGGCCGTCGATGCCGCAGGCGGGCAGGGGATCGCCGATTCCGCAGCTGCGAAGCCCAGTCATTGACACCGCGCGGTGCTTCTGCGTTACGTGACCGACGCAATCACTGTCTCTGCCTTGCTGCGCCTCGGTCTCCGATGGGCTTCAAAGCGTGATGACCGAGGTTGTTCCGGGTCCGGCATCCCGCCCGCCCGCGGCAAGACAAGAGGACTATCGCTCAATGCCCATCGGCACCGTGAAGTGGTTCAACGCCACCAAGGGGTTCGGCTTCATCCTGCCGCAGGACGGCGGCAAGGACGTGTTCGTGCACATCACCGCCGTGCAGAAGGCGGGGCTGACCGGTCTGAAGGACGGCCAGAAGGTCAGCTACGACATCGTGCAGGAACGCGGCAAGGCCGCCGCCGCCAATCTCAAGGCGCTCTGAGCGCCATTCCAGGGTAAGGAGCGTCAAGACAATGCCCATCGGTACCGTGAAGTGGTTCAACGCCACCAAGGGATTCGGTTTCATCATGCCGTCCGACGGCGGCAAGGATGTGTTCGTGCACATCACGGCGGTCCAGGCCGCCGGTTTCAAGGGCCTCGATGAAGGCCAGAAGGTCAGCTACGACCTGGTGACCGAGCGCGGCAAGACCGCCGCCGCGAACCTCAAGCCGGCCTGATCCGGCAACGGCTCCGGCCGGCCCCGCCCCTCCCCTGCCAGGGCCGGGCGGGGCTCCGGCCTGGGCATCACTCCCCCGCGGGCGCGGTCCCCGGCCGGCGCTCGCGTCATGCCCGGCGAGGGCCCATGCAGGACAGCACCGGCGCGCTCGCGCTTCCGACCATCGACGACATCCGCGATGCGCGGGCGCGCATCCGGGGCGGCGTGCTGCACACGCCGACGCTGGCGCTGCCGGCGCTCGAACGCGCGCTCGGCCAGCCGATCCGGATCAAGGTCGAGACCTTCCAGGCGGTCGCCTCGTTCAAGGAACGCGGCGCGCTGAACCGGCTGCTGACGCTGCCCGAGGATGCGCGCGCACGCGGCGTGATCGCGATGAGCGCCGGCAACCACGCGCAGGCGGTGGCGCACCATGCCCAGCGCCTGGGCATCGCCGCGACCATCGTGATGCCGCGCGACACGCCCTTCTCCAAGGTCGCGCGCACCGCGCAGTGGGGGCCGCGGGTCGTGCTGGAAGGCTCCGGCCTGCACGAGGCCGGCCAGCACGCAAAGAAGCTCGCCGCCGAGGGCGGGCTGTTCCTGGTGCACCCCTACGACGACCCGATGATCGTCGCCGGCGCCGGCACGCTCGGCCTCGAGATGCTGGAAGACGCGCCCGAGATCGACGCGCTGGTGATCCCGGTCGGCGGCGGCGGCATGATCGGCGGCATCACGCTGGCGGCGCGTTCGCTGAAGCCGGGCATCCCGATCTACGGCGTGCAGGTGGAAGGCTATGCCGCCGCCGCCCAGCGGCTGGCCGGGCGGCCGGTGCATGTCGGCGGCCCGACCATCGCCGAGGGCATCGCCGTGCGCGACACCGGCGAGATCCCGCTTGCCATCCTTCGCGCCAACAAGATTCCGGTGCTGACCGTGACGGAAGCCGCGATCGAGCGGGCGGTGCTGCTGTTCGCCGAGGCAGGGCGGCTGGTCGCCGAAGGCGCCGGCGCCGCCGGCCTCGCCGCGTTGCTCCAGCACGGCGAGATTTTCGCCGGCCGCACCGTCGGCACGGTTCTGTGCGGCGGCAACATCGACACGCGCGCCCTTTCCGGCGTGCTGATGCGCGGCCTTGCCCGCGACGGCAGGCTGCTGCGCATGACCGTGGAGATCTCCGACTCGCCCGGCGTGCTGGCCGCCGTCACCGGCGCCATCGCCACCGCCGGCGGCAACGTGGTCGAGGTCGAGCACCAGCGCCTGTTCGGCCGCTCCTCGGTGCGCTCGGCCGAGCTCGAACTGGTGGTCGAGGCGCGTGATTCGGCGCATGCCGACGT
>JADYYZ010000034.1 GCA_020853405.1 Acetobacteraceae bacterium | reverse complement strand
GGTTCACCGGCGCGCCGGCGATCACGGTCGATGCACCCGAGGTTGCCGACCTGTGGGGCGACCTCGGCACGCGCTGGCGCATCACCGAGCAGTATTTCAAGCCGCAGCCGGTCTGCCGCTGGGCACAGCCGGCGATCCGTGCGGCCGCCGACCTGATCGCGGCACACCGCGCCCTGCCCGCGGAGATCGCCGCGATCACGATCGAGACCTTCGCGGCGGCGGTGCGGCTCGGTCTTGGCCGACCGGCGACGACCGAGCAGGCGCAGTATGCGCTCGGCTATCCGATCGCTGCGCTGCTGCAGCACGGTCGCCTGGGTCCTGCCGAGGTCGCCGAGGGCGCGCTCGATCACGAAGGTATCGCATTGCTGCTTTCGCGCATGCAGGCGGTGGTGCATCCCGAGTTCGAGGCAGCGTTTCCTGCCCGCCGGATCGCGCGCGTGCGCCTCACCCTCGCGGATGGCAGGCAGCTGGTTTCGGCGCCGACCGAGGCGCACGGCGACGCTCACGACCCGATGAGCCAGGCCGAGCTCGAGGCGAAGTTCGCGATCAACGCCGGCGTGTTGCCGCCGGAACGGCGCGCGCGGATCATTGGCGAGGTTGGCAGGGTCGGCACCGAGGCCGGGCCAGGTGCCGTGGCCCTGCTTGACCTCACTGCGCCCGCGATCGGCTGATCAGAGACGGCCGCCGCGCGTGCGGCCTCGGCGGATGCCGCGCGCCGTCCAGCTCCGGCGATCACGCATTAGCCGCGGTTGCTTGCGAACCGCACGGCCTCCTCGGCGGCGCGGAACAGCGCGCGGGCCTTGACCACGCACTCCTCGTGCTCGGCGCGGGGGTCGCTGTCGGCGACCACGCCGGCGCCGGCCTGCACATACATCGTGCCGTCCTTCACCAGCGCGGTGCGCAGCGCGATGCAGGTGTCCATCTCGCCGTTGGCGCTGAAATAGCCGATGCAGCCGGCATAGATGCCGCGCTGTTCGGGTTCGAGTTCCTCGATGATCTCCATCGCGCGCACCTTCGGCGCACCGGAGAGGGTGCCGGCGGGAAAGCCCGCCATCAGCGCATCCAGCGCGTCGCGCCCGGCGCCGAGCCTGCCCTCGACATTGCTGCTGATATGCATCACGTGGCTGAACCGTTCGATCACGAACTGCTCGGTCACGCGCACGCTGCCGACCTCGGCGACGCGGCCGACATCGTTACGCCCGAGATCGAGCAGCATCAGGTGCTCGGCCCGCTCCTTGGGGTCGGAGAGAAGGTCGCGTTCCAGCGCCTGGTCCTCCTCCCACGTAGCACCCCGCCGGCGGGTGCCGGCCAGCGGGCGGATGGTCACCGTACCGTCGCGCACGCGCACCAGTATCTCCGGCGAGGAGCCGACGACCGCGAAGTCGCCGAACTCCAGGTGGAACAGGAACGGCGAGGGGTTCAGCCGGCGCAGGCTGCGGTAGAGCGCGAACGGCGGCAGCGCGAACGGCACGCTGAAGCGCTGGCTCGGCACGATCTGAAAGGCATCGCCGGCGGCGATGTACTCCTTCGCCTTCAGCACCGCCGCCATGTACTGCTCGGGCGTCATGTTCGAGCTGGCCGGCGGCAGTTCGCCCGCGCTCCCCGACCCGGCCGGCGCCGGCAGCTGCCGCGCCAGCGCGTCCTGTGCGAACTCCAGCCGCGCTTCGGCCGCGTGCCAGGCTTCCTCGACACCGACGCCGGGCCGCGGCCGCACCGGCGTCACCAATGTCAGCGTATCGGAGATGTTGTCGAAGATCGCCATCAGCGTCGGGCGCAGCAGCAGCGCGTCCGGCAGGCCGAGCCGGTCGGGCGAGGTGCGTGGGATCTTCTCGATCTGGCGCACCATGCCGTAGCCGAGATAGCCGACGAGGCCGGCTGCCATCGGCGGCAGTCCTGGCCCTATTTCCAGCCGGCTCTCGCGCTCGATCGCGCGCAGCGCGGCAAGCGGGGCCGCCTCCATCGCCTGCCAGGGACCGTCGCCGCGGCGCAGTTCGGCGACCTCGCCGCGGACCCGGAACACCAGGTCGGGGTTGCAGCCGATGATGCTGTAGCGGCCGCGCTTGGCACCACCCTCCACGCTTTCCAGCAGGAAACTGTTCTGCCGCCCGCCGGTGATCTTGAGATAGGCGGAAACCGGCGTCTCGAGGTCGCTGACGGTGATCGCCGAGACCAGCTGGGCGCGACCTTCGCGATAGGCGGCGGCGAAACCGTCGGGCGGGCTGGTCATGGCTGCGCCAGCAGCTCGATGCCGCGGGGGTTGAGCTCGACCCCGGCCCGCCTTCGCAGCGCCTCGACGAAACTCTGCTCGACATCCTCGCCCACCGCCTGGCTGGCCTGGCGCTGCAGCTGCGCAAGCATCGCCTCGTCGGGCGCGGCCGGTACCACTTCCGCCAGCGCGATCACCGCGAATCCGGTCGGCGTGCGCACCATGGAAACCTCGCCCGGACTGCCCAGCGTGAACACCGCGCGCACCAGTTCCGGTGGCAGCGCCTGCGGGCTTTGCGG
>JADYYZ010000033.1 GCA_020853405.1 Acetobacteraceae bacterium | reverse complement strand
GTGCCGGTGCGGCTGGTCACGGTCAGCGTGAAGCGCTGGCGCGCGGTCCAGGCGTCGCACTGGTCGACCGCCTCGTAGAACATCGCGCCGTCGGCACCCTGCACGTCCGACGACGAGCGCGCGCCATCGAGCGACAGGCGATAGGCAGCGCGGTGGCTGGAAAGGTCGGTGGCGGCGGCGGCGCCCGCCGCGAGGCAGGGCGCTGCGATCGCCAGCAGGGCCAGCGCGATCCGGGCCGGGGAAAGGCGCATCGTGGGGAATCCTTGCGAATCGCGGGGTCGCGGCGGGCCGCCACGATAGGCCAGCCATGCCTTGTGCCGCCAGCCTTGTGGGTCGATGCCGCGGCACGAGCTGCCGGCCGGCCCGGCCCCGCCCGGCACGGTTTGCCGGTGCGGTGGTGAATCCCGCGGAGTTCCGGACCCATGCGGCTGGCACGCCGGTTGCCCGGTGCCTGGCACGCCTGCCCAAGGAGGCTCCCGGATGACCCAGATCACGCCCCTGCGCCCCGCCCGCCGTGCCGCCCTGCCCCCCGATGCGCTCTCCGGCCTGCTGGCGGACCTCGGCGCGCACGAGGACGCGCCCGGCTGGCGGCGTGACGCCCTGGCCAGGGCCGAGGCGATGGCGCGGGCTGCGGCCGCGACCATCCTGGCCCAGGCCGAGCGCATTTCCCGGCTGGAGCGGCTCGCCCTCACCGACGAGCTGACCGGCCTTTACAACCGCCGCGGCATCGAGGGCCGGCTGGTGGAACGCCTGGCCGAGGCGCGCCGGCATGGCGAGCCTGGGGTGCTGGTCTATCTCGATCTCAACGGCCTGAAGCGGATCAACGACCTGCACGGCCACGGCGCCGGCGACGAGGCGATCCGCCTGGTGGCGGCGGCACTGCGCCGGGGCCTGCGCAGTTCCGACTGCATCGGCCGGCTGGGTGGCGACGAGTTCGCGGTGGTGCTGGCGCGCTGCCCGGCGAACGCCGGGCTTGCCAAGGCGGCACGCCTTGCGCAGGCGATCTCGCGGCTGGTGCTGCTGGCCGATGGCGCGCGCATCCCGCTGTCGGCGAGCATCGGGCTTGCTGCCTTCACCGGCGAGGAAACGGCATCCGAGCTGCTGGCCGAGGCCGACAGCGCGATGTATCGCGAGAAGAGGATTTCCAGGCGAGCGTGATGCCTGGTCGTGCGTGTCGCGCGCATCCCCCGCGGCGACCCGCGGGTCAGCCTGGTGGCGTGCCCGTGGCGGTGCCCGTGGCGGTGCCCGTAGCGGTGCCCGCGGTGGCACCCGTGGCGACCAGCTCGCGCTTCAGCACCTTGCCCGACGGGTTGGTCGGCAGCGCCGGCAGGAAGGCGATGCGCCGCGGCCGCTTGAAGTCGGCGAGGTCGGGGCTGGCGCGGCAGAACGCATCGACCGCCTCGGCCGTGAGGCCGGGGGTGGCCGGCACGATGAACGCGGCAACCACCATGCCCCAGCGCGGGTCGGCCAGCCCGACCACCGCCGCCTCCTGCACGCCGGGGCAGCGATACAGCACCTCCTCGACCTCGCGCGGATAGATGTTCTCGCCGCCCGAGACGATCATGTCGTCGGTGCGGCCGCGGAAGGTGTAGAAGCCCGCCCGGTCGCGCGAGAACAGGTCGCCGGTGAACAGCCAGCCGTCGCGCAGTTTCTTGCGGGTCTCGGCCGGGTTGTTCCAGTAGCCGGTCATCATCTGCGGGCCGCGCACCACCAGCTGGCCGACCTCGTCGGGTGCGGTCACCTGGTCGGGGTCGCAGGCGCCGTCATGGCCCAGCCGTGCCACGCGGGCGTGGGTGATGACGGTCGGCTTGCCGCACGAGCCGAGATGGCCGAGCGCGTCCTCCGGGTGCAGCAGCAGGGTCAGGCTGGCCTCGGTCATGCCGTAGCCGTTGTAGATGTTCGGGCAGAAGCGGCGGATCACCTGCTCCATCGTCGCCGCCGCGATCGCGGCCCCGCCGGTGGTGATCATGCGGAGCGACGACACGTCGAACTCCGCGAAGCGCGGGTGGAACAGCATCTCCTGGATCTGCGTCGGCACCGCGAACAGCGTGGTCGCGCGCTCCTCGGCGACCGCCTCCAGCGTGCGCAGCGCCTCGTAGCGGCCGTGCACGACATTGGTGCCGCCGACCATCAGGTGCGGCACGAAATAGGCCTGCATGCCGCCGACGTGATAAAGCGGCGCGATGTGCAGCGCCACGTCGCGATACGACAGGCCGTATTCCATGGTGCAGTTCTGCGCGATCGCGACGTCGTTGGCGTGGCTGTGCATCACCCCCTTCGGCCGGCCGGTGGTGCCCGAGGTGTAGACCAGCGCCGAAAGATGTTCCGGGCGCACATCGGGCATGCCGGGCGGGGCGGCGGCGGCGGCCTCTGCCAGGGTCTCGTAGTGGTGGTGGCCGTCCGGCACCTCGGCCCGGTCGTCGGCGCAGGAAACAAGGTCGTGCACGCTGCGCAGCGCCCTGGTCGCGGCCAGCGCGTTCTCGCGCAGGTTCCGCCCATAGACCAGCACGCGGGCGCCGCTGTCCTGCAGGATGTGGGTGACCTCGCCCGGCGCCAGGCGGAAATTCATCGGCACCGCCACCGCACCCAGCAGCTGGCAGGCGAAGTAGGTGGTGACCGAAGCTTCCGAGGTGCTCACATAGAAGGCGACGCGATCGGTCGGGCGCACGCCCATTGCGGCCAGCGCCGCGGCGAAGCGGCCGATCCTTGCGTGCCAGGCCGCGTAGCTCCAGCGCCGGTCGCCATAGACCAGGGCGCAGCGGTCGGGATGCTTCTCGACGCTTTGCAGCAGCAGGGTCGCGACGGTGGAGGTCATGGCGGCCTGGCTAGAGGTTGGGCTTGATGTCCGGCAGGTCGGCCGAGGCGATCAGATAGCGCGCCATCTCGGAAGTGCCGCCGACGATCGGCAGCGCGCGGGCGTCGCGGTAGAGCTGCTCGGCCTTGCCGAATTCGCGGGTGATGCCGTCGCCGCCCAGGATCTGCACGGTGCGGTCGGCGCAGTACACCGCGGTCTCGGTCGCGACCAGCTTGGCCATCGCGGCGGGCTTGGCCAAAGCCTTGCCGGCCAGCCCGGCGTCGTACTGCTTGGCGGCGCGGTAGGTCAGCAGCTCGGCGGCATCGATCCGCCAGCTCATCTCGGCGATCTGGCTCCAGATCAGCTGCTTGCGGCCGAGCGGCTCGCCGAACGCGACGCGCGTCTGGGCGTGGCGGCGGGCGATCTCGAAGGCGTCGCGCGCAACCCCGAGGCCGGAGCCGCCGAGGATCACGCGCTCGAAGTTGAACATGCCGGCCATGATGCGCTGGCCCTGGCCCGGCTCGCCCAGCATGTGGTCGGCCGGCACGCGGCAGCCTTCGAGCGCGACCTCGCCGACGACGCAGCCGCGCCTTCCCATGAAACTGTAGCGGCGCGGGAAGGAAAGGCCTTGCGTGCCGGCGGGAACCACCACCGCCGAAAGGCCGCGCCCGGGCGCCGCCGCCGGGTCGCTGACGCCATAGACGATGTAGACATCGGCGACCGAGGCGTTGGAGATGTAGCGCTTCAGCCCGTCGACCACCCAGCCGCCCGCGCCATCGCGCGATATCCGCGTGGCAAGGCGGGCCGTGTCGGACCCGGCATCGGGTTCGGTCACGCAGATCGCGCCGACGGCGCGGCCGGCGACGATCGCCTCGAGGAAGCGCTCGCGCACCGCCGGCAGGGCGTGGCGGTAGAGCGGCACCGCGCACGAGAGCGCGGTCGCGATCGTCGTCTCGAAGGCGTAGCTGACGCGCGCCGCCTCCTCCGACAGCAGCGTCGCGTGCGTAAGCCCCGGCTTCGCCAGCCAGCCGCGATAGAGGTCGGGGAACATCAGCCGCAGCCAGCCTGCCTCGCCGAGCAGGCGCGCGACCGCCTTCACCGCCTCCCAGTCGTCTTCCCGCTCGATCGCGCCGGCCCGCGGCGCCAGCTCGCGGGCCATGAAGTCCTGCACCTCCGCCTGGAATCGGCGGTCGTCGGCGTCGAGCAGCACGTGCGTCATGCGCTCCCTCCCACCGTCCGCGGGGTGCCGGCGCTCACGCGCCGATCAGTTTCTGCTCGCGCAGGAAGGCGGTCGCGACCTCCTCGACCGACTTCCGCTCGACATCGACCGAGGCGTTGAGCCGCGCCATCACGTCGTCGTCGAGCTTCGCCGAGAGGCCGTTCAGCAGGTCCGCCAGTTTCGGGTTGGCCTGCAGCGTCTCGCGTCGCACCACCGGCGTCAGCGCGTAGGAGGGGAAGAAGCCCTTGTCGTCCTTCAGCACGACGAAATTGTACGCCGGAATGCGGCCATCCGTCGCGAAGGCAAGTGCGACGTCGACCTGGCGGTCGCGCAGCGCCTGGTAGGTCAGGCCGGAATCCATCCGCCGCACGTTGGCGCGGCCGAAATCGAAGCCGTAGGCCTGCTGCAGCGGGCGCAGCCCGTCGGGGCGCTCGGCGAACTCGACGTTGCTCGCAAACGTCAGCGCCTGGCCCCCCTTCACCACCCTGGCAAGGTCGCTGATGCTGCGGATGCCGCGCTTCTCCGCCTCGTCGCGGTTCATGATCAGGGCGTAGGTGTTGTTGGCGCGCGACGGATTGAGCCAGACCAGGCCCTTCGCGCCATCGAGCTCGCGCACCCGCGCCAGGGTCGCTTCCGGCGACAGCCGCTCGGTGATCTTGTTGTAGGTGATCAGCGAGGTGCCGGTGTATTCCCAGTAGAGGTCGATCTGGCCGCTTTCCTGCGCCGATCGCAGCACGGTGCTGCCCATGCCGGCGCGCTTGTCGACCTGGAAGCCGTTGGCGCGCAGCAGCTGTGCCGTCATCTCGGCCATGATCTGCTGTTCGGTGAAGTTCTTGCCGCCGACGACGATGCTGCGCCCTTGCGCTGCCGCCGGTGCTGCCGCGGCGGCGGCAGCGAACAGGACGAAGCGGCGGGTTGTGTGTGGTACGGTCATGGGTTTCCTCCCCCCTTGCATGGCGATGCCGTGTTCAGTCTTGCGGCAGCACGCCGCGCGAGACAACCAGCCTGGTCGTCATCGCGACCAGGAAGTCGGTGGCGACCGCCAGCAGCGCGGTCGGGATGGCGCCGGCCAGCATCATCGACGGCTCGGCCAGGTCGATGCCGGTGAAGATCAGTTCGCCAAGGCCGCCGCCGCCGATCAGGAAGGCAAGCGGCACCGTGCCGACATTGATCGTGAGCGCGGTGCGGATGCCGGCGAGCATGACATAGAGCGCGTTCGGCAGCTCGACCCGCAGCAGGATCTCGGCGGGTGCCATGCCCATGCCGGTGGCGGCCTCGATCAGGTGGTCGGGCAGTTCGCGCAGGCCGACATAGGCGTTGCGCACGATCGGCAGCAGCGTCATCGCCCACAAGGCGAAGATCGCCGGCGGGTCGCCGATTCCAAGCACCGTCATCGCCAGCGCCAGCACGGCCAGCGTCGGCACGGTGGTGCCGATGTTCAGCATCTGCATCACCGGCTCGGCCATCCGGCGCGCCGCCGGCCGGCTCAGCATCACCCCGAGCGGCAGGCCCGTGGCGATCGCAAGCCCGCCGGAGATCGCTGCCAGCTGCATGTGCTGGACCGAGAGGTAGGCGATGTCGTCCCAGCGCGCCAGGATGCCGTCGAGCAGGCCGAGCCGGTATACGAGCGCGGTGCCGAACACGACGGCGCCGCCGATCACCAGCGCCCGCACCGGCAGGCGTATGCGCGACAGCCCCCCGACCGCCATCGCCGCCCCTTCTGCCTTGGTCATGGCGGCGGCGGCTCGGTGGCGGCGCGGCGATAGGTCTCGCCGAGCAGGCGGGTGATGCCAGCCTGGCTGACGCGGCCGAGGAAGCGGCCGCTCTCGTCGACGCAGGCGAGCCAGGGCATGTCGTGGGTGAACATCAAGGACACCGCCGCGCGCAGGTCAGCCCCGCCCGGCAGCAGCGCGGGCAGCGGCCGCAGATGATCGCCCGCGTGCCCGGCGCCCTGTTCGGCATCGGCCGCCGCGATCCAGCCGCGCGGCCGCCCCTCGGCATCGACGAGCACGATCGCCTCGTGCCCGTGCTCCTGCATCAGCGCGCGTGCGGCATCGGTCGTGCCGTCGCCGGCGATGCGAGGGGTGGCGGGGTCGAGGGCATCCTTCGCCAGCACCAGGCGCAGCCGCTTCAGCGTGCGGTCGGCGCCGACGAAATCGGCGATGAAGTCGTCGGCCGGGTGTGCCAGCACGTCGTCGGGGGTGCCGAACTGCGCGAGCCTGCCGGCGCGGAAGATCGCGACCTTGTCGCCCATCTTCACCGCCTCGTCGATGTCGTGGCTGACGAACAGGATGGTCTTGCGCAAGCTCTGCTGCATGCGCAGGAACTCGTCCTGGATGACCTCGCGGTTGATCGGGTCGATGGCGCCGAACGGCTCGTCCATGATCATCACCGGCGGGTCGGCGGCAAGCGCCCGCGCGACCCCGACCCGCTGCTGCTGGCCGCCCGAGAGCTCGCGCGGGTAGCGGCGCAGGAACAGCGCCGGGTCGAGCGCGACCATTTCCAGCAGCTCGGCCGCCCGGCGCTTCATCCGCGGCGCCTGCCAGCCGAGCAGGCGCGGCACGACGCAGATGTTCTCCTCGACCGTCATGTTCGGAAAAAGGCCGATCTGCTGGATCACGTAGCCCATGCCGCGGCGGATCTCGGTCGGGTCCATGCCGTCGGTGTCCTGCCCGCCGACCAGGATGCGCCCGGAACTTTTCGGGATCAGCCGGTTCACCATCTTGAGTGTGGTCGTCTTGCCGCAGCCGGAAGGGCCGAGCAGGATGCAGATCTCGCCCTCGGGCACCTCCATCGAGACGCGGTCGACCGCCAGCACCGGCCCCGATGGTGTGTTGAACGTCTTGGTCAGCCCGTCGAGCGTGATCATGGCCGTGCCGTCCCTGCCGCCCGCGGGCGCATGCCGGCGGGCGTCAGCCGCCGCTGCACCCATAGCAGCCCATAGTCGGCGATGATCGCAAGCAGGCTGACGCACAAGGCGCCGGCCAGCAGCTGGCGCGAATCGGTCTGCGAGATGCCGCGGCTGATCAGCGTGCCCAGGCCGCCGGCGCCGATATAGGTGGCGATCGCGGTGATGCCGATATTGATCACCACCGCCACCCGCACCCCCGCCATGATCACCGGCACCGCGAGCGGCAGCTCGACCTGCCACAGCCGCTGGCGCGGCGTCATTCCCATGCCGCGCGCCGCCTCGCGCAGCGCCGGATCGACATTGGTGATCGCCGTATAGGTGTTGCGGATGATCGGCAGCTGCGAATAGAGCAGCACCGCGATCACCGCCGGCAGCCAGCCGATGCCCTGGCCGATCAGCGACAAGAGCGGGATCAGCATGCCGAACAGCGCGACCGAGGGGATGGTCATGATGATCGCCGCCACGTACAGCACGGCGTCGGCGGCCTGGCGGTTCTGGGTGATCGCGATGCCGATCGGCACGCCGGTCAGGATGGCAAGCCCGACCGCCACCCCGACGATCGAGATATGCTGGCCGGTCAGGACCAGGATCGTGTGCGCATTGTCCCGCATGAAGGCAAGCGTTTGCATCCGCCTCGTTCCCGGCGTTGTTTGCCCCGGCGTCCTCGGCCCGTGCCGCCAGGCAGGCTACCTGCCCGGCCGGGCGAGGCGTGTCGTGTTCGCGGCATCGACCATCGTGATTGCGACATCAGGGGAGGCCGCCGCGGGCGCTGCCCGCGCCGATGCCGACCAGCCGCGAGGTTGCGACCGAACGCGTCGCAATCACGACAGAGCGGTCGTGGCAGCTGCCGCGATACTTGCCCGCGAACGCGCTCTCGCCAAGGGGATGGAAGCATGTCGACCAAGGGGTTTCTCGAAAGGCTCGCCGAAGGACCGGTGATCTGCGCCGAGGGCTATCTGTTCGAGCTCGAGCGCCGCGGCTACCTGCAGGCTGGCGCCTATGTGCCGGAGGTGGTGCTCGACTTTCCCGAACAGGTCGAGAACCTGCACCGTGATTTCCTGCGCGCCGGGTCCGACGTGATCGAGGCGTTCACCTACTACGCGCACCGCGAGAAGCTGCGCCTGATCGGGCGCGAGGCCGACCTCGAGCCGATGAACCGCCAGGCGCTGGCGATCGCGAAGAAGGTCGCCGCCGAGGGCGACGCACTGGTCGCCGGCAATATCTGCAACACCAACGTCTATGCTCCCGACGATGCCGGGGCAGCACGGCAGGTGCGCGCAATGTTCGAGGAGCAGATCGGCTGGGCGGTGGAAGCCGGCGTCGATCTGCTGATCGCCGAGACCTTCAGCTGGCTCGGCGAGGCCGAGATCGCGCTCGAGGTGATGCGCCGGAGCAAACTGCCCACGGTCGTGACCTTCGCGCTGCACAAGGAAGACCGGCTGCGTGACGGCGCGACGCCTTCCGAGGCGGCGAAGCGGATCGAGGCGCTGGGCGCCGATGTGGTCGGCCTCAACTGCACGCGCGGCCCGCGCACCATGATGCCGTTCGTGGCCGAGATGCGCCGCGCGGTCGGCATCCACATCGCAGCACTGCCGGTGCCCTATCGCACCACCAGGGAGCAGCCGACCTTCCAGTCGCTGATCGATCCCGACCCGGTGTGCCGGCACTGCCTGCCGAACGGCCGGTCGTTCCCGGTCGCGCTCGACCCGTTCACCACCACGCGCTACGAGATCGCCGCGTTCGGGCGCGAGGCGCTGGAACTCGGCGTGCGCTATCTCGGCGTCTGCTGCGGGGCGGGGCCGCACCACATCCGTGCGCTTGCCGAGGCGCTCGGCCGGCGGCCGCCGGCGAGCCGGTTCTCGGCCGACATGACGAAGCACTACGCGATGGGCACCGACCCGACGCTGAAGGCAGCGAACCAGGCCTACGTGCGCAATCTCTGACACGGCCGGCACGGTGGTGGCGCAGGCGCGTCATACGAACGGCATGACGCAAGCGCGTCAGGCCGCGGCCGCGTCGTCGCGTGCCTGCGAGGGCGTCACCGCGAAGCGCCGCCGGTAGCACTGCGAGAAGTGGCTGCCGGTGGCAAAGCCG
>JADYYZ010000032.1 GCA_020853405.1 Acetobacteraceae bacterium | reverse complement strand
GGGTGTCGCGGTGCGCGCGCGCAAGCCGGGCGAGCTCGGCCCTGATCGCCTCGATGTCGGCCTCGACCAGCGCCAGCGCGTCGCGCAGCTGCAGGATGACGGCGGTATCCATGATGTCCTGGGTGGTCGCGCCCCAGTGCACGAAGCCTCGCGCCTCGGCGGGCAGGCCCTCGCCGAGCTGGCGCACCAGCTCGACGATCGGGTAGCCGACCAGCACGGTTTTCTCGCCAAGCGCCCTGAGATCGGGGGTGAAGCGGCGCGCGGCGGCCGCGATCGCCCGCGCGGCGGCGGAGGGGATCAGCCCGCATTCGGCCTCGGCCGTGGCCAGCGCTGCCTCGGCCTCGGCCCAGCGCCCCGCCAACGCGGCGTCGCCGAACACGGTGCGCATCGCCGGCGTGCCGAAGAGATCACCGAAGATCAGGCTTTCAGGCGCGGTGGCGGCCATCCCGGTCCCCATCTGGAAAATCCCGCGGCCGGCAGGGCGCGGCCGGCGCCAGCAAACCACGCGGGGACAGAGGACGTGAAGGCGGCCGCCCGGCCCCATATAGTCGTCCGATGGAGCCTTGCCTGCGCACGCTTGCCGACTTCCCGGCGCTGCTGGCCGGCCGCGGACCGGCACCGGCGATCCTTGCGATGCAGGGGGAGAATGCTGTCGCGGTC
The DNA here is from genome assembly GCA_020853405.1 of Acetobacteraceae bacterium. Lineage (GTDB taxonomy): Bacteria > Pseudomonadota > Alphaproteobacteria > Acetobacterales > Acetobacteraceae > JADYYZ01. Next base: position 2,192 of record JADYYZ010000032.1, on the reverse strand, counting down.
GGCGCCGCCGCGCTCGCCCAGGCGGTGCGCCGGCTGGCAGGCGCGATGGCGGCCCTCGGCATCGCCCGCGGCGCGCCGATCCTGCTGCTTGGTCCGGCGAGTGCCGACTGGATCACGGTGCGGCTTGCGGTTGCGGCCGCCGGCGCGGTCGCGGTCGCGCTCGACGATGCGGCCAGCGACACCGAACTCGCGGTGCTGGTGGCCGACAGCGGCGCGGCGGTGGCGTTCGTGCAGGCCAGCCTGGTGGCACGGCTGGCGGCGGCCGCGCCTGCGCTCGCGGTATGGACGCTCGACCCGCCGCCCGCGGGCTTGCTGCGCTGGACCCAGCTGGCGGATGGGCCGCAGGCGCCGCTGCCCGCGGTGCAGCCCAACGACCCGGCGATGCTGGTCTATACCAGCGGCACCACCGGCACGCCCAAATCCTTCCACCTGACGCACGCCAACATCCTGCACAACGTGCACGCGCTGGCCCGGCAGCGGATCGCGACGGCGGCCGACCGCGTGCTGCTGCCGCTGCCGCTGCACCATGTCTATCCGCTGACGGTCGGCGTGTTCTGCCCGCTGGCGATCGGCGCCCCCATCGTGCTGCCGGAGGCGGCCGACGCGCCCAGGATCGCATCGGCGCTGAAGGCGTCGCGGGCGACGATGGTGATCGGCGTACCGCGGCTCTATTCGGCGCTGGCGGCGGGCGTGCGCGCGCGTGCCGCCGCGCGGGGCCGGCTTGCCGGCCGGCTGTTCGAGGCCCTGCTGGCGCTGTCGCTGCTGGTGCGCCGGCACACCGGGCGGCGGATCGGGAAATTCCTGTTCGGCCAGGTGCACCAGGCGTTCGGCGGATCATTGCGCGTGCTCGCCTCGGGCGGGGCCAAGCCGGATGCGGACGCGGTTTGGATCCTGGAGGGGCTGGGGTTCGAGCATCTGTCCGGCTATGGCCTGGCCGAGACCGCGAGCATCCTGACCAACCAGGCGCCGGGTGCGGCGGTGGTCGGCACCGAGGGCACCGCGCTGCCCGGCATCCGGCTGCGGATCGCCGAGCCCGGCGCCGATGGCACCGGCGAGGTACAGGCGCGCGGGCCGTCGGTGTTCACCGGCTACCGCGCGCCGGCCGAGGCGAACCGGGCGGCATTCACCGAGGATGGCTGGTTCCGCACCGGCGACCTCGGCAGCCTGGATCGGGCGGGCAACCTCTGCATCACCGGCCGCGCCAAGGAAATGATCGTGCTGGGCGGCGGCAAGAACGTCTTTCCCGAGGAGGTCGAGGCGATCCTGGCGCGGCCGGAATTCAAGGAGATCGCGCTGAGCGAGCGGAACGGCGCGCTGGTGGCGCTGGTGCTGCCCGACCTCGCGCGCATCGCCGCCGGCGCCAACACGCGCATCGCCGACGTGGTGCGGGTGACGCTGGCCGACGCCGCGCGCGGCCTGCCGCACTGGCAGCGGCCGGCCGGGGTTGCGCTGCTGCGCGAGCCGCTGCCGCGCACGCGGCTTGGCAAGTTCCGCCGCTTCCAGCTGCCGGCACTCTACGAGGCAGCACTCGCCGGGCGGGCCGGCGGCGACGGCGGCAGCTGGAGCGAGCCCGACCTCGCACAGCTGGCAACACCGGCGGGCAGCGCGCTGCTCGACCTGCTGGAAGCGCGCGCGAAGGGCAGGAGGATCGGGCCGGATACGTCGCCCGCGCTCGAGCTCGGGCTCGATTCGCTCGGCTTCCTCGAACTGTCGATGGCGCTCGAGGCGCGCTCGGGCGTCGCGCTTTCCGAGGAGGATGTCGCCGGGGTGGAGACGGTGCGCGACCTGCTGTCGCGCGTGGCAGCGAAGGCGGCGATGCCGCGCGCCGAGCCGCCCGCCGCCCCCGATCCGCGCTGGCTGGTGCCGCGCACCGGCGCCGAGCGCCTCGCGGGCGGGCTGCTGCGGGCGATCAATGCCGGGCTGATGCGGCTCGCCTTCCGTCTCGCGGTCAGCGGGCAGGCATATCTGCCGGAAGGGAAGGTGCTGGTCTGCGCCAACCACCTTTCCGACCTCGATCCCCTGGTGGTCGCCGCCGCCCTGCCGCGACGGGCGCTCGAGCGCGTGCGCTGGAGCGGCGATGCGGGGCGCCTGTTCGAGAGCCGGGCCGGGCGGTGGCTCGCGCGCGCGGCACGGATGTTCCCGGTCGAGGAGCGGCGGCCTGGGCTGACGCTCGCCTATGCGCGGGCCTGCCT
>JADYYZ010000031.1 GCA_020853405.1 Acetobacteraceae bacterium | reverse complement strand
TCGAAATGGCTGAGCACGATCACCCGCGCCCCCCTGTCGGAGAGCTCGCGGATGGTTGGAAGCAGACGCTCGATGCGCGTCGCGTCGGTCACCTTTCCCTCGCGCACCGGCACGTTCAGGTCGGCGCGGAGAAGCACGCGCCTTGCGCCGGGGTCCAGGCTGTCGAGCGTGCGGAACGCTGGCATGGCTCAGTTCCCTGGCGGCAAGACGATGGTGCCTGATCCCTGCTGGGGCTCAGAGTCTCCCGAACAGCGCGGCGGTATCCGCCATGCGGTTCGAGAACCCCCACTCGTTGTCGTACCAGCCCATGATCCGTGCGAAGGTTCCCTCGATCACCGCGGTCTGGGTCGCATCGAAGCTGCAGGATGCGGCAACGTGGTTGAAGTCGGAACTCACCAGTGGCGCCGTGTTGTAGTCCAGCACCCCCTTCAGCGCGCCCTCGCTCGCCGCCTGCATCGCCGCATTGATGCCATCGCGGCTTGCCGGCCTGGCCAGCACCGCGTCCAGCGACACCACGCTGACATTCGGCGTCGGCACGCGGATGGCGGTGCCGTCGAGCTTGCCCTTCAGCGCCGGCAGCACGAGGCCGACCGCGCGCGCAGCCCCGGTGCTGGTCGGGATCATGTTGACCGCCGCCGCCCGCGCCCGATGCAGGTCCTTGTGCAGCGTGTCCACCGTGCGCTGGTCGCCGGTATAGGCGTGGATGGTCACCATGTAGCCGCGCTCGATGCCGAACGCCTCGTGCAGCACCTTGGCCATCGGCGCGAGGCAGTTGGTGGTGCAGGAAGCGTTGGAGACGACCGTCATGCCCGGCTTCATCGCGTCGTGGTTGACGCCATAGACCACGGTCGCATCGACGCCGTCGGCCGGCGCGCTGACCAGCACCTTCTTCGCCCCGGCCGCGATCAGTTTCTCGGCATCGGCCTTCTTGGTGAAGCGGCCGGTGCATTCCATCGCCACGTCGACACCCTGGTAGGGCACCTTCTCCGGATTCGGCTCGGCGGAGACGCGGATCGGACCGTGGCTGCGCCCGCCATGGCGGATGGTGATGGCATCGCCGTCCACCAGCACCTCGCCGGGGAAGCGGCCATGCACGCTGTCGTAGCGGAGCAGGTGCGCGTTGTCGGCGACCGAGCCGAGGTCGTTGATGGCGACCACCTGCACGTCACTGCGCCCGCTTTCGACGATGGCGCGCAGCACCAGCCGCCCGATGCGCCCGAACCCGTTGATCGCGACCTTCACCGTCATCCACCCGTTCTCCTTCGTTGTCGGCGCCGCGACGCCTGTGCGTCACGCCGGCTGCGGAAATGCGGCCTCGCCACGATGCTGGCCTGGCTCAGGCGAGCCTGCCGTGCACGGCGGCCACCACCGCCTCGGCGGTGATGCCGAAATGCTGGTAAAGCTTCTCGTAAGGTGCGCTGGCGCCGAACCCGGTCATGCCGACGAAGATGCCGCTCATGCCAAGCCAGCGTTCCCAGCCGAAGCCCGATGCCGCCTCGATGCCGATCCGGAGCGCCGCCCCCAGGGTCTGCGCCTGGTAGATCGGGTCCTGGGCGGAAAACAGTTCCCAGCAGGGCAGGCTGACCACCGCGGCCGGGATGCCTTGCGCCTGCAACGTGGTGCGTGCGTCGAGCGCCAGTGCAACCTCGCTGCCGGATGCGATCAGCGTGGCACGGCGCGTGCCCTCGGCCTCGGCCAGCACATAGCCGCCGCGCGCGGAAAGATTCTCGCCGCCGCCGGCGCCGTTGCGCACGGTGGGCAAAGCCTGGCGCGACAGCGCCAGCGCGCTTGGCCCATCGGCGCGGGCCAGCGCCAGCGCCCAGCACTCCAGCGTCTCGATCATGTCGGCCGGGCGGTATACGTGCAGGTTGGGGATGGCGCGAAGCGCTGCCAGGTGCTCGACCGGCTGGTGCGTCGGGCCATCCTCGCCAAGGCCGATGCTGTCGTGCGTGAACACGTGCACCACCGGCTGGCGCATCAGCGCCGCGAGCCGCACGGCAGGGCGCATGTAGTCGGAAAACACCAGGAAGGTGCCGCCATAGACGCGCAAGCCCCCGTGCAGCGCCATGCCGTTCATGGCGGCGGCCATGGCGTGCTCGCGAATCCCGAAATGGATGTAGCGGCCGGAGAAATCCCCCGCTCGCACGATGCCCATCGGCTTCACCAGCGTCAGGTTGGAGCCGGTGAGGTCGGCGCTGCCGCCGACCAGTTCGGGGATGGCGGGAACCAGTGCCTCCAGCGCGCGCTGGCTGGCCTGGCGGGTGGCGATCTTCGGGCGGTCGGCGGCCGCCTTCTCCCTCGCGGCATCCAGCCCGGCGCGCCAGTCGTCGGGCAGGCGGGCTGACTGCGTGCGCTCGAACTCGGCGCGGTCGCGGCTGGCGGAAAGCCGCTTCAGCCAGGCCAGGCGCTGGCCGGCGCCGCGGCGGCCGGCATCCGCCCAGCGCCGGGCGATGTCGTCGGGGATCTCGAAGGGCGGCGCGGTCCAGCCCAGCAGCGCGCGGGCTGCGGCGATCTCCTCGGGCCCGAGCGGCGCGCCGTGCGTGCCGGCGGTGCCCGCCTTGTTCGGCGCGCCGAACCCGATCACCGTGCGGCAGGCGATCAGCGTCGGCTTCTTCGAACGGGCCGCATGGGAAAGCGCGGCGGCGATCGCGGCATGGTCGTGCCCGTCGATCCGCCGCGTCGCCCAGCCATAGGCGTCGAACCGCTTCAGCACGTCGTCGCTGCACGACAGCTCCGTGCCGCCGTCGATCGAGATGCTGTTGTCGTCGAACAGCACGCACAGTTTCGAGAGTTTCAGGTGGCCGGCGAACGAGGCCGCCTCGTGGCTGATGCCTTCCTGCAGGCAGCCGTCGCCGGCGATCACCCAGGTGCGGTGATCGACCAGGCTCTTGCCGTAGCGGGCGGCCAGCATGCGTTCGGCCAGCGCCATGCCGACCGCGTTGGCGAAGCCCTGGCCGAGCGGGCCGGTGGTGGTCTCGATCGCGGGGTGCTCGCCGTATTCCGGGTGGCCGGCGGTGCGGCTGTGCAGCTGGCGGAAATTCCTGATCTGGCCGATGTCCATGCCGGCATGGCCGGTCAGGTGCAGCAGCGCATACAGCAGCATGCTGCCGTGCCCGGCCGACAGCACGAAGCGGTCGCGGTCGGGCCATTTCGGGTCGGACGCATCGTAGCGCAGCGTGCGCGTGAACAGCACGGTCGCGACATCGGCCATGCCCATCGGCATGCCGGGATGGCCGGATTTCGCGGCCTCCACCGCATCCATCGCGAGCGCGCGGATGGCATCGGCCATGCGCCGTTCCGCGGTGGCGGGGGCGGCCAGCAGGTCGCGCATGCGCAGGGCGGGCGAGGCTGCCGCGATGGTGTCGGCGTGACTGGCCAAGGGAAAGCGTCCTCCTGAAGGCGGGGACCCCTTAGCCGAAGCTGCAAGCGGGCGGAAGGGCGCGGCCCGCGCGGCTGCCCGGCCTCAGCGCATCAGGCCCTTGGCTGCGATCCAGTCCTGCACCAGCGAGGCGACCTGGTCGCTGTTCAGATCCATCATCAGCATGTGGCTGTTGCCGCGGATGTTCCTGGCCGGCAGGTCGAGCGTGTCGGCCACCCCGCCTGCCTCGCGGATCGCCACCTGCCAGCGCTCGATATTGCCGCGCAGCCGTTCCCAGAACGGATTTCCGGCAATGTGGTCGCCCCAGACCACGAGGTGCGGAATGCCCTTCACGCGCGCTGCCTCGGCACGCGACGGATCGGGCGCGCCGGACGGCTCGACGGCGATGATCGCGCGCACCTTGTCGGGCGCGGCGAGTGCAGCATTGAAGCCGAAATTGGCACCCTGGCTGTGCATCATGATCACACACGGACATGCCTGCTGGACCAGCGCGTCGTAGGCGCGCTGGATCTGCGCATCGGTGGTGACCCAGCGCGGCACGCTCTGCTTGCCGAACTGGTTCCAGGCGGCGACCGGGAACTGCGTATCGGGAAAAGCGCGGCGCTGCCCTGGGTCGGCGTTCCAGCCGTCGGCGGGGCCGACCCGGAACAGGCCCCAGCCCTCTCCCAGCGTGCGGAACACCGGCTCGCCCGCGAAAATCTCCGGGAACCGCGCCCAGCCGCTGCGGCCGCGCTCGACCGCGTCGCTGACATACACATCGTGGCCCTGCCGCAGGAAATACATCTGCCAGCCGGGGCGGCCGTCGGGCGTGGTCTCCCATGTCGCGCCGGTAAGCCCGCCGCCGTGCCACATCAGCAGCGGCACGCGGGCGCGGGGATCGGCGAGTTTCACGTACTGCACGTACATCTGCTCGACCTGGAAGTCGCCATTGGGATTGATGCGCAAGGGCGGCGCGCCGGCGGTGAAGGTGATCTCGCGATTCGCCAGGCCCTCGATGGTCGCGGTGCGGCCGCCGACATGGAAACTGCCGATCTCGCGGATGGCGATGCTCTCGGCGGCGGCCGGGGCCGCTGCGGCGACGGCGGTGGCAAGCAGGGCAGCATGAAGCGGGCGCATCGGGCATCCTTGCCTGGTGTCAGTGCGCTGCCAGCATGCCGGCGCCGGCGCACGAATGCCAGCCGCGCCGGCCTTACGGTTCGGAATCGATCGCCCGGCAGCGCCCGCCGCCGGCCCGGCACGTGTCGCGATCAGGCGGCGCGCATGCGCCCCGGCAGCGAGGCGATCGCGTCGTCGACCAGTTTCGCCTGCTGGGTGGTGTTCATCTGGCTTGCGATCACCTGGCGGGCGGCGGCGATCGCGGCGTCGGCGGCGGCG
>JADYYZ010000030.1 GCA_020853405.1 Acetobacteraceae bacterium | reverse complement strand
GATGCCGGACTGGCCGGTGCCGCCGCCCATGCCCGCCTCAGGTCGGCCGCAACGGGCGCCCGACCCGGTAACGGCTGAGGCCGCCTGGCATTGGTGGTGGGCGGTGATCCGCACTCTGGGCATCGCAGCTCCGCACGAAGGATCCGGCCAGCGCCACGACTGGCGGAGGGATCGAGCTCTTCCGCGGATCGCCCCGAAGTCGCTCACGCATTCGGGGCGTTGGTTTGATCCGGGCGCGCCACCGCCGCGGGCGACATGGCGCGATCGTCGGCGAAGCCGAACAGGGATCGCGGCGTATCCCACAGCACGCGCCGCCTTGCGCGCTCGTCCGGAATCCAGCGCCCGAGAAGCGCCAGCTCCGGCCCGTAGTCGAGCCGGATCGGCGCGCGCAGGAATGGCCAGTCGCTGCCCCACACGCAGCGGGCCGGGGTGAAGGCATCCAGGATGGCTGCGACGAACGGCTCGGCAGCCACGTGGGGGAAATGCCCGCCTGCCCAACGGTTGGCGCCACTCAGTTTCACGTGCGCAGCGCCCTCGCGCCCCAGCGCCAGCAGGGCAGCAAAACCCGCCTGGCCAAGCCCTTCCGGCGGGGCGGGCCTGCCGCAATGGTCGAACACCAGCGTCAGGCGCGCCGATTTCAGTGCCGGCAGTGCCGCGGGCAGCAGGCGCGCATCGGTCTGCACCTGCAGCACCCAGCCAAGCTCGCGCATGCGATCGAACAGCCCGGCCCGGAGGCATGCCTCGGCCAGCCCGGGGCCGTGTGCGGCAAGGTCGATCCTGAGCCCGACCACGCCGGCGGCGGCCAGTGACGAAAGCGTTGCCATCGAGGCATCGGGAGGTGCCAGCGCGATGCCGCGCCAGCGTCCGCCGCCTTTCGCCAGCGCATCCAGCAGGCAGCGATTGTCGTAGCCATAGCCGGAGGTCGGGCCGACCAGCAGCGCGTGCGTGATGCCGTGCGCTTCGTGCACCGCCGCAAGCATGTCGGCGGGCGCCGTCTCGTGCGGCGCCGGCAGATAGGGCGCCCTCGGATCGTAGGCAAACCGATCCGGATCAAGAATGTGCAGGTGGCAGTCGGCAACGTTCATGGCGCGTGCTCCCCCAGCTCGACACGGTTGCGCAAGGTCCGCCCGGCGAAGAACGCGACGATGTTGGCGAACGCCGCCGTGAGCTTCTCCTCGAACGCGTCGCGCGTGCCGGCGCTGATGTGCGGCGTCAGCACCACGTTCGGCAGGGTGAACAGCTGGGGGCCGGCCGGCGGCGGCTCGGCCTCGAACACGTCGAGCGCGGCCGCCAGCAGATGCCCGCTGCTGAGCGCGGCGGCCAGGGCGGCTTCGTCGACCAGGGCGCCGCGTGCGGTGTTCACCAGAACGGCGCCTTGCTTCATCCGGGCGATCGCCGCGGCATCGATCAGATGCCGGGTCTCGGGCGTGGCGGGAACGTGCAGGCTGACGATGTCGGCACACTCAAGCAATGCCGGAAGGTCCGGCACGCGCCGTACGTTGAGCCGTGCCTCGGCCGCGGCATCGAGCGCGACCGCGGGGTCGTGATAGATGCCTCGTGTCTCGAATGCGGCGAAGCGCCGCGCCGCGGCCTGGCCGATCCTGCCGAACCCGACATAGCCGACGACGCGCCCGGCCAGGCTGCGCGAAACCGGGCGCAGCGCGTTGACATGGAAACGCCCCTGGCGCAGTTCGGCATCCGCGTACGGAAGCCGCCGCAGGGCTGCCAGCGCCAGCAGCACCGCCATCTCGGCGACCGGCACGGTGGTGCCCTCCGGCGTTGCCGCGAGCACGACGCCGCGGGCCGGAAAATGCTGCCACGCAACGGTGTCCTGCCAGCCGACTCCCTGGAGCTGGACCAGGCGAAGCCGCGTCGCCGCTGCCAGGTGCGCCTCGGTGAAGCGCGTTGCCGCGACCACGATCGCATCGGCCTCGGCGGCAAGCGAAAGCCGCTCCGCCTCGTCGCCCCGCGAAAGCGTCAGCAGCCTGAGCTCGGGCGGACAGAGCACACGCAGCAGCGCGTAGAGCGCGGGCGTGCCAAGGCTCCAGTAGACGACCGCCGGCATCCTCGTCAGTCCAGGAAGCGCACGTCGGGGCGCGCCAGGCGTTCGGCAAGCCAGCCGGGCTCTGCCGCACCCGCCCGCACGGCGTCATCCATCGCTGCCTCCTTGGCGCGCACCTCGGCCAGGCCGGCCAGCACGGCGGCGGCCGCGGCGAGCGGCACCACCACGACGCCGTCGCCATCGGCCACCACCAGGTCGCCGGCCGCGATCGCCACGCCCCCGAGGACGATCGGCAGCCCGACCGTGCCGGGGCCGTCCTTCATCGGGCTGTTCGGCGAGATGCCGCGGGCGAACACGGGAATACCAACCGCATCGAGCCCCGGCAGGTCGCGCGCGAGGCCGTCGGTGACGAAGCCCGTCACGCCGGCGTTGCGCGCCATGCCGAGCATGATGTCGCCGACCACGGACGATGCCTCGTGCGCATCGGTCGCGACCATCAGCACGTCGCCGGGCCGCGCGACCGACAGCGCAGCATAGGGCGCGAGGTTGTCCCGCGCCCGCGACCAGACCGGCAGCGCGTGGCCGACGATGCGTGTCGCGCGGGTCAGGGCGTGGATGGCATGGTGCAGCGCGCCGCGGCGGCCTTGCGCATCCACCACCCAGCCGGTCGGCACGGCTGCGAAGGCAGCGAGGGTCGCGGCGTCCGGCCGCGGCCAGTCGCGGCGGATGGAGAGGGTCGGGGCATCGGCCATGCGGCACTCCTCAGCGTTGCGGGTTGGTGCCGACCGGGCTGCGCAACCGACATCAGCGGCGCTCCGGGCCATCGAGGCGCGCACCGGTGGCGGCATCGAACAGGTGCAGCGACGCGGCATCGGCGCGGAGCGCCAACCGCTCACCCAGCCGTGCCGGCGCATCGCGCCCGGCGCGCAGCAGGAGGTCCGCCGCAAGCCCTGGCAGGCGGAGCGCCAGGATGGTCTCGGCACCCAGCGGTTCGACGGAAACCACCTCGCCGGCCAGCGGCCCGTCGGGCGCGACCAGCAGGTCTTCCGGGCGGATGCCGAGCGTGACCG
>JADYYZ010000029.1 GCA_020853405.1 Acetobacteraceae bacterium | reverse complement strand
GCCCGCAGCACGGCCTCGTCGTCGGTAACCTTGATGAAGGGATTGGCGCCGGAGACCGCCATCGACGGCAGCGCCCACGAGACCGCCGCCAGCATGGCGCGATAGAAGCCGTTCATGCTCGCCCGGCCCCAGACGGCGGGCGCAAGCAGGACCCAGGCCGCGGCAGGCGGCCTGGCCGCAGCCGGCGCGGCGCCCGCCACCAGCAGCACCGCCGCCCCCATGCTCTCACCCATCAGCGCCAGCGGCACGCCCGGCTCGCGCGCGGCGATCAGCTGCGCCGCGGTCGCGCAGTCGGCGGCTAGGGCATCGACGCCTGGCCAGATGCCGCGGGTGGCGCCGGCGCCGAAGCCGCGCTGGTCATAGGCAAAGAGCGCGAAACCCTGGGCCGTGAACAGGGGGGCGGGGATCTCGAAGGCGCCGGAATGATCGTTGAAGCCGTGCAGCGCCAGGATGTTCGCCCGCTTCCGCCCCCCGGGCTGCCACTGCCGCAGCGTCATCCGGTAGCCGTCGGGCATCACCAGGGCGTCGTCGCTCAGCTGCGCTGTGGTGCTCACCGGCCCCCGTCCCTCGATCCGTGGCCCGCAGCCACCCAGCGCGCCGGCACAGGCGGCCGCCAGCAGCGTGCGGCGCGTGGCGAACCGGCATGCGTTGATCGGCATGCGGCTTGGCGTATCATCCCGCGCCCCGCCAGAGGAAGCCGCGAGAAAGCCCATGCCGTTGCCCTCCGTGATGCCGAATGTCCAGACCCCCGAGGTGATCAGGGTCACTGAGGGGCGAGTCGCCTGCAACGGCGGCGGTGGTGCGCTCGGCCATCCGCGCGTCTGGCTCACCTTCGCGCCCGACCATCGCGTGGTCTGCCCCTACTGCTCGCGCGTCTTCATCGAGCAGGCGGGCGAGGGGAATTCAGGCCATCACTGAGGCGGCCATCACTGAGGCAGCCACTGCCGGGGCGGCGCCGGCGGACCCCACGCTGCGCCTGGTCCTGGTCGACGGCTCGGGCTTCATCTTCCGCGCCTTCCACGCGCTGCCGCCAATGACCCGGCCCGATGGCACGCCTGTGAACGCGGTGTTCGGGTTTGCCAACATGCTGGCCCGCCTGCTGTCGAACCACGAGGGCACGCACATCGCCGTGATCTTCGATGCCGCGCGCGAGACATTCCGGAATCGCATCTACCCTGCCTACAAGGCACAGCGCCCCGACCCGCCGCCCGAGCTGATCCCGCAATTCGCGCTGGTGCGCGAGGCGACCGAGGCGTTCGGCGTGGCAGCACTCGACGCCCCCGACTGGGAGGCCGACGACCTGATCGCCGCCTATGCCCAGGCGGCATCGGAGCGGGGGGGCGAGGCCGTGATCGTCTCCTCCGACAAGGACCTGATGCAGCTGATCGGGCCGGGCGTGTCGATGATGGACCCGATCCGGCAGAAGCCGATCGGCCCGGACGAGGTGATTGAGAAGTTCGGCGTCGGGCCGGACAAGGTCGTCGACGTGCAGGCGCTGGCCGGCGACAGCGTCGACAACGTGCCCGGCGTGCCCGGCATCGGCGTCAAGACCGCCGCCCAGCTGATCGGCGAGTACGGCGATCTGGAAACGCTGCTCGCGCGCGCCTCCGAGATCCGGCAGCCGAAGCGGCGCGAGGCGCTGATCACCAATGCCGAACAGGCGCGCATCAGCCGCGAGCTGGTACGGTTGCGGGCCGATGCGCCGATGCCGCGGTCGATCGATGGGCTGGCCGCCCGGGCGCCCGAGCGGGGGAAGCTGGAAGTCTGGCTGCGCGCACAGGGGTTCCGCTCGATCCTCGCCCGCATGGGGTTCGACGGCAACGCGCCTGCGGCTGCCGAGGCGAAGGAGGTGGCGCCGCCACCGCCACCGCCGGCGGCCGCGTTCGGACCGTACGAGACGGTCACCACGCTTGCCGACCTCTACCGCTGGGTCGAGGAGGCGGAGAGAGCCGGCATCGTCGGCTTCGATACCGAGACCGACTCGCTCGATGCGATGCGGGCGCAGCTGGTCGGCTTCTCGCTTGCCACGGCACCTGGCCGGGCCTGCTACGTGCCGCTGCGGCATACCGGCGACCTTGCGGGTGGCCCGCCAGCGCAGCTGCCCTTCGACCAGGCGATCGAGGCGCTGCGGCCGCTGCTTGCCGATGCCGCGGTGCTGAAGGTGCTGCACAACGCCAAGTACGACATGCTGGTGCTGTCGCGTCCCGCGAACGGCGCCTGCCAGGTGGCGCCGGTCGACGACACGATGCTGCTGTCGTTCTGCCTGGAAGGCGGCGCGCATGGCCACGGCATGGACGAGCTCAGCCAGCTCCATCTCGGCCATCCACCGATCAGCTACGATTCCGTCACCGGCACCGGCAAGTCACGTATCCCGTTCGCTGCGGTGCCGATCGACGCCGCCAGCCGCTATGCCGCCGAGGACGCCGACGTGACGCTTCGGCTGTGGCAGGCGCTGAAGCCGCGGCTGCGCGAGGCCAGGGTGCTGGCGCTCTATGAACAGCGCGAGCGCTCCCTGATCCCGGTACTGTTGGCGATGGAAGCCGAGGGCGTGCTGATCGACCGTGCCGACCTCTCGCGCATGAGCGCGGACTTCGCGACGCGCATGGCGGTGATGGAGCACGAGGCGCATCAGCTTGCCGGCGAGCGTTTCAACCTCGGCTCACCCAAACAGCTCGGCGAGATCTTGTTCGAGAAGTTCTCGCTTGCCGGAGGGCGCAGGACCAAGACCGGCGCCTGGGGAACCGATGCCGACGTGCTCGAATCGCTGGCCGAACAGGGGCACGACCTGCCGCAGAAGATTCTCGACTGGCGCCAGCTTGCCAAGCTGAAATCGACCTACGCCGACGCGCTGGTCGGGCAGATCAATCCCGAGACCGGGCGTGTGCATACCAGTTTCGCGATGGCGATCGCTTCCACCGGACGGCTCTCCTCGACCGATCCGAACCTGCAGAACATCCCGGTGCGCACCGAGGAGGGGGCCAGGATTCGCCACGCCTTCATCGCGCCGCCGGGGCAGCGGCTGCTGTCGGCCGACTATTCCCAGATCGAGCTCAGGCTGCTGGCACATGTCGCCGATATCGGCCCGCTGCGCGAGGCGTTCACCACCGGCCAGGACATCCATGCCCGCACCGCCTCGGAAGTGTTCGGGGTGCCGATCGCCGGCATGGACAAGGCGACCCGCAACCGCGCCAAGGCGATCAATTTCGGCATCATCTACGGCATCTCGGCGTTCGGCCTCGGCCGCCAGCTCGGCGTGCCGGCGGCCGACGCGAAGACCTACATCGATGCCTATTTCGCGCGCTATCCGGGGATCCGCGCCTACATGGAGCGGACCAAGGAGGAGGCGCGCATCAACGGCTTCGTGCTGACCCCGTTCGGGCGGCGCTGCTGGATTCCCGGCATCACCGACAGGAACCCGGCCCGCCGCGGCTATGCCGAACGCCAAGCGATCAATGCGCCGTTGCAGGGGGGGGCTGCCGACATCATCAAGCGCGCCATGGTGCTGCTGCCCGCGGCACTTCACGAGGCCGGGCTTGCGGCGCGGATGCTGCTGCAAGTGCACGACGAACTGCTGTTCGAGGTGGCCGACGCCGAGGCCGAGGCAACGGCCGCGGTTGCGAAGCGGGTGATGGAAGGGGTGGCGGAACTCTCGGTGCCGCTGGTGGTGGAGACCGGCATCGGCAGGAACTGGGGCGAGGCGCACTGATATCAGCCGCCGGATGCGTGCCGCATTCGATGAGCTACGAGGCACAGGCCGCGCGCCGCATTCGTGGCCTCGCCATGGGTCGAAGCCTCGTGCCGTTGGTATGACGAGACCTGTGCGCGGGTGCGCGTGAGGCGAGGCGGGGGTCTCTGATTCGCTGGTGCCATCGGCGGCAGCAAAGGCGATGGCGCGGCGGCGGATCGGGCAGGAGGATCTGATGGCGCGGCCCGAGCCGCGTGGCGCGTCGTCGCTGAGCGAGCTCTCGGCGCTGCTTGCCCGCTCCTGCCCCGCGGCCGAGGGCGAAGTGGCTGGCGGGGGCTGACCCTGTTCCGGGCACTGCTGCTGGCGACCTGCCACGATCTCTCCGACGTGCGGCTGGCCGAGGCACTGGACGGGCGTGCCGGTTTTCGCCGCATCTCGCGGCTTCGCGGCGCACGAGGCGGCGCCGGAGCGCAGCGCCTTCGTCCGCTTCCGCTGCGAGTTGCCCCGGCGCTGTCTGCTCCGCAAAGCCATGCCAGCCGATGAATCACGCCGCACCGCGCCGCCTCAGGCCCGAGAGTCCAATCTTCTCCCGCCGGGTATGAGCCCGCCGCCCCAGCGCCACCACGCATCGGGAAGTCTTGCCGCCATCTCGCGCGCCGCGGCGGCCGAATCGAACAGAGCAAAGCAGCTGGCACCGCTGCCGCTCATCGCGGCGCACAAGGCGCCCGGCAGCGCCTTCAGCCGCAGCAGCCCATCCTCGATCACCGGGCAGAGCCCGATCGCGGCGGCCTGGAGATCGTTGCCGGCGGCCTCGATGTCAGCGGCAAGCGCGGCGGCATCCGCCCAGCCGCGCGGCGGGAACGGTTTCGAGAACGCGCCGCGTCGCGCGGCGAAGACGCGCCCCGTCTCCAGCGGGATTCCAGGGTTCGCCAGCACGATGCCGCAGTCCGGCAGCTTCGGCACCGGGTCGAGCACGTCGCCCACACCGCGCATGCGGCAGGGCAGGGCACGCAGGCATGCCGGCACATCGGCGCCGAGCGTCGGCGCCACCGCCTCGGCAATCGCCGGATCGAGCTCCCACAGCCGCGTCAGCACGCGCAACGCAGCCGCGGCGTCCGAGGAGCCGCCGCCGATGCCGCTGGCAGGAGGAAGATTCTTGGTGAGCCGAAGCGCGGCACCGGCGCCATTGCCCAACGCGCGGGCGGCGCGCAGCACCAGGTTGTCCTCGCCGCCCGGCACGGCATCGGCGAACGGCCCATCCAGCGCGAGCG
>JADYYZ010000028.1 GCA_020853405.1 Acetobacteraceae bacterium | reverse complement strand
AGGCCGAAATAGACCTGCTCGCCCGACTGGTCGACCGGCACGCCCTGCAGGCCGTAGGCCAGCGCGCGGTCCTCGGCGTCGCTGAAGGGGATCGGGTCGAACTCCTCCAGCACCAGCTTGCCGCCGGCGGCGCGGACATACTCGCCGATCACGTCGCGCACGCGCTCGGCGAAGGTGCCGTATTGCGGCACGTCGCGCCCGAGCTTGCGCGAGTAGTAGAGGCGCAGCGTGATCGGCTCGCGCAAGCCGGCCAGCACCTCGCGCGTGCCGGGTGCCAGCGTATAGAGATGGCGTTCCGTGAGGTCGATGCGGAGGTCGCGCGGGCTGAGCTCGGCGATCACGTTGACTGCGATCGCCAGCACCGCGGCCAGCGCGATCGCTACCCATGGCAGCAGTTTCCGTGGCCTGCGTGCCGGCGCGCGAATCCCGGCGGTTGCGTCGTCGCGCATCAGGTCGCTCGCATCTCAGGCCGCCTTCTTCAGCTCGACCACCTGCACCGTCACGAACAGCCAGAACGCCGTGAAGGACAGGAAGAACACCAGGTCGCGCAGGGATACGACGCCACGCACGATGCCGTTGAAGCGTTCGATCAGCGCGATCCGCTTCATGCCGGCGAGCAGCTCGGGCGGCAGCCGGCCGCCGAACAGGTCGGTCACGATCGGGCTGCCGAACAGGGTGAACAGGAAGCAGACCGCCGCCCCCAGCACGAACGCGATCACCTGATTGCGGGTCAGCGCGCTCATCGCGCCGCCGACCGCGAGGAAGCAGGCGGCAACCAGCAGGGCGGCGATGTAGCCCGCCGCGATCACGCCGTTGTCGGGCGAGCCGAGCTCGTTGACGGTGATGACCAGCGGGAAGGTCAGCGCCAGTGCGATCGTGGTGAAGGCGAGCGCCGCTGCGAACTTGCCGACCACCGCGGCGGCGGTCGAAAGCGGCAGCGTCAGCAGCGTCTCGATGGTGCCGGCGCGGCGTTCCTCGGCCCACAGCCGCATCGTGATGGCCGGTGTCAGCAGCAGGAACAGCCAGGGCACGAAGGTGAAGAAGGGCACCAGGTCGGCCTGGCCGCGCTCGAAGAAATTGCCGGCATTGAAGGCAAGCGCACCGGCCAGCACCAGGAAGATCACGATGAACACATAGGCGACGGGGGTGGCGAAATAGCCGGCGAGCTCCCGCCGCGCGACGACCAGGGTGGCGCGCATCAGGCGGCCTCGCGGCGTGGTGCGGGCAGGGCGGGAGGGGCGGCGGTGATGGCGCGGAACACCTCGTCGAGCCTTCCCTGTTCCAGCCGCATCTCGTGCGCGCGCAGCCCCGCATCCGCCATGGCGTTGCCGACCGCCTCGATGATCTCCTGGCCCGCCCGCGCGAGCAGCGTCAGCGTGCTGCCGTCGCGCTCGATGCCGGCGACCATCGGCAGGCCGCCGAGCAGCGCCTCGGCCTGGGCGACGATGCCGGGTGCCAGCGTCAGCGTCACCGCATTGTGGTAGCGGCTGCGCGACAACAGGCCGGCGGGCGTGTCGTCGGCGGCGACGCGGCCGCGCGCGATGATCACCGCGCGCGAGCAGACCGCCCCCACTTCCTCCAGGATATGGGTGGAGATGATGATCGCCTTCTCGGCCGCGATGGTGGCGATCAGGGTGCGCACCGCGTGCTTCTGGTTGGGATCGAGCCCGTCGGTCGGCTCATCGAGGATCAGCGTCTCGGGGTCGTGCAGCAGCGAGGCGGCAAGCCCGACGCGGCGGCGGAACCCCTTCGAGAGCGTGTCGATCGGAAAGTTCACCACGTCCCCGAGTTCGGTCAGCCCGACGGCGTGGCTGACGCGCGCCGCCTTCGCGCGGCCCGAAAAGCCGCGCGCGGCGGCGATGAAGCCGAGGAAGCCGTGCACCGTCATGTCGGGATAGCTTGGCGCCCCTTCCGGCAGGTAGCCGAGCCGCCTTCGTGCCTCGATCGGGCGGTCGAGCACATCGAAGCCGGCGATCCGCGCGGTGCCGGCGCTGGGCAGGATGAAGCCGGCGAGCATGCGCATCGTGGTCGTCTTGCCGGCGCCGTTGGGGCCGAGGAAGCCAAGCACCTCGCCGCGCGCCACCGACAGCGACACGTCGTCTACCACGGTGCGCTCGGCGAACCGTTTGCTCAGCCGCTCGATCTCGATCAGGGCGGTCATCACTCCTCCCCTCGGGGGGCGCCCTCGGGGGGCAAGACAAGGCGCGCGATTTGAACCGAGGCCGGCCGATTTGCAAGGCCGGGGAGCTTACCGATCGGCAAGGTTGCGCCGTGCCATCATTCCGTTTCGGCGAACAGTTCCAGCAGCAGCGCCCGCGCTGCCGTTGGCGGCGCAGCTTCCGCCTCGGCCCGGGCCTCGGCCAGCAGATGGCCGTGCAGCGCCGGTTCCAGCAGCCGTAATCCCATCGCGCCGGACTGGCGGGTGCCCAGCACCTCGCCCGGGCCGCGCAGCGAGAAATCCGCCTCGGCGATCCGGAACCCGTCGTCGGTCTCGCACAGTACGCGAAGACGTGACAATGCAGGCTCGGGCGCATCCGCCGCGTGCAGCAGCAGGCAGGCGCCGTGCAGGTCGCCACGGCCGACGCGCCCGCGCAGCTGGTGCAGCTGGGCAAGCCCGAACCGCTCCGCCCCCTCGATCACCATCACCTGCGCATCGGGCACGTCGACTCCAACCTCGATCACCGTGGTGGCGACCAGCACGACGACCCGGCCGGCGGCGAAACTCGCCATCGCGGCGTCACGGGCATCGGGCTTCATGCGTCCATGCAGCAGCGCCACCTTGCCCGGCAGGCGGGCGGAGAGCTCCGCGAAGCGCCGCTCGGCCGCCGCCTCGCCTTCGGAGTCCTTCTCGCCGACCAGCGGGCAGACCCAGAAGAACTTCTTTCCCTCGGCGACCGCGGCGTCGAGCCGCGCCAGCACGCGGTCGAGTTCGGAAAGCGCCAGCATCGTGGTGGTCACCGGTGCCCGCCCCGGCGGCTTGTCGGGGATGCGGCTGACATCGACCTCGCCCCACTGGGTCAGCAGCAGCGTGCGGGGGATCGGGGTTGCCGTCATCACCAGCACGTGCGGGGCCGTCCCGTCCTCGGCGCCGCCCAGGCGCTGATGCACGCCGAAGCGATGGCCTTCGTCGATCACGGCAAGGCCAAGGCTTTGGAAGGTGACGTCGGCCGAAAGCAGGGCGTGCGTGCCGATCACCAGGCGGGTGGTGCCGGCGGCGATCGCGGCGAGCAGGTGCTCGCGCGCCCGCCCGCGGTCGCGGCCGGTGAGCAGCGCGACCTCGACCCCGGCGGCAGCGGCAAGCCTGCCGATCACGGAAAAGTGCTGGCGTGCCAGCAGTTCGGTGGGCGCCATCAGCGCCGCCTGGTGGCCGGATTCCGCCGCGCGCAGCATGGCCAGTGAAGCGAGCAGCGTCTTGCCGCTGCCGACATCGCCCTGCAGCAGCCGGCGCATGCGCTGGCTGCGGGCGAGGTCGCGGTCGATCTCGGCCAGCGCCGCCTGCTGGCCCCTGGTCAGGGCATGGCCGAACTCCCTGAGCGCCGCTTCGCGCAGCCGGCCATCGCCCGCCAGCGCGGGCGCGGTGCGGGCCTGCATGCGGGCGCGGATGGCAAGGAATCGGTACTGCCCGGCCAGCGCCTCGTCGAAGGCGAGGCGGGCGCGTGCCCGCTCGGCCAGCGCGCCCGGCTCGCCCGGATCGGGTGCATGCAGGATGCGCAGCGCCTCGCGCCACGAGGGCCAGCCGGCTCTCGCCAGGCGTTCGGCGGAGATCCATTCAGGCAGGTCCGGCGCACGGGCGAGGGCGGCGCGGGTGGCACGCAGCATCACCCGCGCGAGCAGGCCTGCGGTCAGCGGATAGACCGGTTCGAGCGCCGGCAGCTCCGCAGCCTCGGCCTCGGCCAGCACGTGGTCGGGATGCGGCATCTGCAGCCTGGCGTCGCGGATCTCGACCTTGCCCGAGACAATCCGGCGCGCGCCGATCGGAAAGCGGCGGGAAATCCAGTCCTCTCGCCCGCCGAAATACAGGATGTCGATGAAGGCCGGGCCGTCGCGGCAGGTGATGCGCCAGGGCGCGCGGCTGCTGGCGGGGCTGCGGTGACCGGCGACCTCGACCAGGGCGGTCGCGACCGCGCCGGGGCGTGCAGCCGCTAGCGGGCGCAGCCTGCGGTCGACCAGCCCGCCCGGCAGGGTGAACAGGAGGTCAAGCACCCGTTCGCCACCCGCCACGCGCGCGGCGAGCGGGGCCATCTTCGGTCCCAGCCCCGGCAGCGAGGACAAGGGGGCAAACAGCGGGAACAGGATCTCCGGACGCACGCGCCCCTCTACCCGGCAACGCCAACCCGCGACACCCTGGGCGCTGGAAAATCCGACTCCAGCCCCCCTGACTCGCGCCCGTACAGGGCCTATACCACCCGAAGCCCATGCCTGCCGCCATGCCAGCCGCCGCTCCCCAGGACGATTCCGCGCCGCCGCTGCTTGCCGAACGCCGCCGGCGCATCGCGTTCCGCGCCAGTCGCCGCGGCACGCACGAGAACGACCTGCTGTTCGGCCGGTTCGCCGCGCGCCACCTGGCGGCGATGGAGGCAGCCGAGCTCGACCAGTTCGAGGCAATCCTCGAGCTTCCCGATCCCGACCTGTTCGACTGGATCGCCGGCCGGGCACCGGTGCCGGCCGAGCACGACAGCCTGCTGCTGCGCCGCCTGATCGCCGAGGCAGGCGGGGAATGAGCGCGCCCCGCATCCGGCTTGCCGGCACGCCCGAGGGGTTCGACGCCGTGCTGCTGGCCGGCGAGCGCGCCCGCCAGGACACACCGTTGCTGCACGTGGCGCGCGACGACGCACGCATGGCGCGGCTTGCCGAGGCCCTTGCCTTCTTCGCCCCCGGCGTGCCGGTACTGCAGTTCCCCGCCTGGGACTGCCTGCCATACGACCGGGTCGGCCCCAACGCCGAGATCACGGCCCGCCGCGTCGCGACACTCGCCCGGCTTGCCGACAATGGTGCCGCGCGCGCGATCGTGCTGACCACCGTCAACGCGCTCTGCCAGAAGGTGCCGCCGCCGGAGGCGTTTCGCGGCGCCAGCCTGACGCTTGCGCGCGGGCGGAAGAACCCGCCCCAGACGCTGATCGGCTTTCTCGGTTCGCACGGCTATATCCGCGCCGGCACGGTGATGGAGCCGGGCGAGTACGCCGTTCGCGGCGGCCTCGTCGACCTGTGGCCGGCCGGGCGCGAGGAGCCGGTGCGGCTCGATTTCTTCGGCGACGAGCTCGAGGCGATCCGCCCGTTCGATCCGCTGAGCCAGCGCAGCAGCGGCAGCACCGAACGGCTGGAGCTGCGCCCGGTGTCGGAAGTGCCGCTCGATGCCGGCGCGGTCGCCCGCTTCCGCGAGGCCTGGCGCGAGCTGTTCGGCAGCAGCGCCACCGAGGATCCGCTGTACCTGGCGATCAGCGAACGGCGCCGGTTCGACGGCATGGAGCACTGGGTTTCGCTGTTCCATCCCGCCATGGCGACACTGCTCGACTACCTTCCCGGCGCGCGGGTGAGTTTCGACCACGAGGCGGATGGCGTGCTGGAAACCCGGCTGGAAACCATCGCCGAGCATTTTGATGCCCGGCGATCCTCGCAGGCGGCGAGCGTGGCGGGCGGCGAGACACCCTATCGACCGGTGCCGCCGGTGCGCCTCTATCTCGACCAGCGCAGCT
>JADYYZ010000027.1 GCA_020853405.1 Acetobacteraceae bacterium | reverse complement strand
GTGCGTATCGGCGCCGCCGAGGAGGCGGGCGAGATCTTCTCCACCCTGATGGGTGACCTGGTCGAACCGCGCCGCGACTTCATCGTCGAGAACGCGCTGAAGGTCGCGAACCTCGACATCTGATCGCCTCGGCCAGGCGCGTTTCCCGCCGAGATCGAGGTTCTGCCCCGCGATCGCCGGCGGCGGTTTTCGCGGTCAGGCCTCGCGCCCACCGCCGCGCCAGGCAGCGAGGAAGGCGCGGGTCGCAGGTCCACCCTCGCGCGCCGCCCGGACAAGGTCGGCCGGTGTGTCGCAATCGGCACGACGCGGCGCGAAGCCGACCGGAAGACCAAGCCGCGCAGAAATCGCCAAAAGATCCGGCAGCACCGCCGGGTGGCTCCAGCGCATGCCGTCGAACAGAAGCGGGTTGGCCCGCTTCATGCCGATCAGCCAGAAGCCGCCATCCTCGCTGGGGCCGAGCACGATGCGCTCGCCAGGCACCGCCAGCAGCACCGCCGCGCCCTCGAGGTCGGCGGGGCAGAGGCCGATCGTGTCGGCGCCGAACAGCAGCACGCCCTCCGAACCCGCCAGCAGGTCGGCGGCCGCGTTCAGCATCCTCGCCGACAGGCCATCACCGCGCTGGGCGATGACAGCAATCGCGGGGCCGGCCAGAACGGCCGCCTCGCCGACGTCGCCGGCGATCGCGAGGGCATGCGCGATGCCACGCGCGCCGGCGAGGCAGGCGAGCGAATCCCGCAGCAGTGCCGCGGCCAGGCCGGCCGCCTGGGCGGGCGACAGCGGCGGAGAAAGCCGGGTCTTCACCGCGCCCGGGCGGGGCAGTTTCGCCATGACCGCGGCAGTGATCCTCGGAGCGCGCACCATCGGGCGCCGATTGCGCGCCCCGGCAGCACCCGAGGTCAACCCGGCGGAAGGTTGCGCGTGGCGGCCGGAAGCGCAACGTTTCGGTTTGCCGCCCGCCCGTTTCGCCGCTATGTCGGTTACCGAGACCTGTGTTTCCCGTGCTGCTTCGTTGCGCCGGCGTGGGCGTGCCGGCGGGCGGGGCGCACGCAGGGGGCAGAGAGGGAAAGATGGACGAACGCCCCGCCAGTACCCTGCCCGCGCGCGTCCTGGTGGTCGAGGATGAGGCCGACCTGCGCGAGGCCATGGTCGAATACCTGGCACACCAGGGCTTCGTGGTGCAGGCCGCCGCCGATGCTGCGGCCGCCCGCACGGCGCTGTCCGACCAGCGTGCCGACATCGTGCTGCTCGACCTCAACATGCCGGGCGAGGACGGGCTTTCGCTCGCGCGCTGGCTGCGCAGCCAGCCGGCCGCGCCGGGCATCATCATGGTCACCGCCGCCGCCGACCTTGCCGATCGGGTGGTGGGGCTCGAGCTCGGCGCCGACGACTATCTGGGCAAGCCGTTCGCGCTGCGCGAGCTGCTGGCGCGGGTACGCGCGCTGGCGCGGCGGCTTCTCGATGCGCGGCCGGTGCGCGGCCAGACGGGCCGGCGGGTGGCGATGGGTAACAACATCCTCGACCTCGGGACCCGCCGGCTGGCCACGTCGGACGGCAGCGAGATTCCGCTGACCGCAATGGAGTTCGACCTGCTGGCGGCGTTCGCGGAACGGCCCGGGCGCGTGCTCTCGCGCGAGCAGCTGCTCGATCTCGCGCACGACAAGGATTCCGACCCCTTCGACCGCTCGATCGACGTGCGCATCACCCGCATCCGGCGCAAGATCGAGGTCGATCCGGCGCACCCGCGGATCATCCGCACCGTGCGCGGCGCCGGCTACGTGTTCCGCCCCGGCGACGGGGAATGAGCAACCCGGCCGGAGGGCGGGGGATCATCGCGCCGGAGGATCTTCCCGAGCTCGATGCCACGCAGCTGCGGGCGCTGCTCGACCACAGCCTGGCCCGCATCGCCTATCTCGACCGCGACCGCCGCCACCGCTACACCAATCCCGAATACGCTGCCTTCGTGGGCGCCACACCGAAGGAACTGATCGGGCGGTCTGTCGCCGATGTGCTGGGCGCCGAGGCGGCCGCAACCACCGAGGCGCCGGCGATGCGCGCGCTGGCCGGCGAGTCGCTGCGCTGGGCGGGCTGGCTCCTCTATCGAGGCCGCGGCCGGGTCTATGAGGAACGCGCCTACCACCCGATCTACGGGCTTGCCTGCTGCAAGCCCGACGGTGCCAGGTCGGAGATCGTCGGATATTTCGTGGTGGTGCGCGACCTGACCGAGCTGAAGACGCGCGAGGAGGAGCTCGGCCAGCGCAGCGGCACGCTCGAAGCGATCCTGACGCACATGGCGGAAGGTGTGAACATCGTCTCGCCCGACGGCCGCGTGGTGCTGGCCAACGAGGGCTTCCTGCAGATGTACGGCTTCTCCGCCCGCCTCGGCCGGTCCGGCACCCCGCTTGTCGAGTTCGTGCAGGAACGCCTCGCCCGCGGCGATTCCTATCCGCACGAGAACCCGGACGAGGCGATCGAGGCGCTGACGCAGAAGCGGCTGGCCGAGCTGCTGGCGGTCGGCGACGAGACGTTCGAGGAGCAGCGGCCCGGCGGGCGCATCATCGAGGTGCGGCGACGGCGCCTGCCCGACCGCAGCCTGATCAGCACCTACACCGATGTCACGCTGCGCCATCGCGCCGAGGCCGAGCTGCACAACCAGCGCGACGCGCTGCGCGAGGCGGAGCGGCTGGCCGCGCTCGGCTCGCTGCTGGCCGGGGTCGCGCACGAACTGAACAACCCGCTCTCGATCGTGGTCGCGCATGCCTCACTGCTGGAGGAGGAGGCAGCGGGGCCGCAGTCGGTGCGCGCACAGAAGATCCGCAGCGCCGCCGAACGCTGCGCCAGGATCGTCTCGACCTTCCTCGACATGGCGCGCCGGCGCCCTGCCAGGACGGAGTCGGTGGCACTTGCCGATGTGCTGGCGCAGGCGCTCGACCTGGTCGGGTATGGCCTGCGCGCCGCCGGCATCGACGTGAAACTCTCCGTGCCCGACAGCCTGCCGCCGATCTGGGCCGACCCGGACCAGATGGTGCAGGTGTTCCTGAACCTGATCGGCAACGCCCAGCAGGCGATGGCGGATTGGCAGGCCGCGCCGCCCGGCAGGCAGAAACGGCTCACCATCACCGGCACGGCCGACGGTTCCGGCGTGCGCGTGCTGGTTGCCGACACCGGCCCTGGAATTCCGGATGACGCGCGCGGGCGCATCTTCGACCCGTTCTTCACGACCAAGCCGGAGGGCAAGGGCACCGGCGTCGGCCTGCCGCTGTGCCGCAGCATCATCGTCGCCCATCGCGGCTCGATCACGGCCGAGGACACGCCCGGCGGCGGCTGCACCATGGTGCTGCGCCTGCCGACCGCATCCACGGCCGCCGCCGGGGCGGCGGCGCCGGATAGCGCCGGCGGCGCCGCCATGGCCGGGCGCCAGGCGCTGGTCATCGACGACGAGCCGGCGGTGGGCGAGGCGATCGCGGAAATCCTCGCCGCCGACGGCTTCGCGGTGGAGGTGGTGCAGGATGGCCGCACCGCCATGCAGCGCCTGAGCGGGCGCGACTTCGACGTGATCTTCTGCGACCTGCGCATGCCCGACCCGGATGGCCCTTCGATCCTCGGCTGGCTGCGCTCGGCGCGGCCGCGCCAGGCGGAGCGGCTGGTGTTCGTCACCGGCGACCGGCTGGGGGTGGAGACGGAATCGCTGCTGGCGGCCACCGGCCGGCCGGTGGTCGAGAAGCCGTTCCAGCCGGCGCTGGTCCGCAGGACGGCACGCGCGGTGCTGGCCGCCGCGCAGAGCTCGGGGTAGCCACGGCCGCGGGGCCGGCTGGCCCGGCGCGCATTGCCGCCGCCATCCGCGGGCGGCTAGGCTGGCGATCGCTCCAGTTGCCGATCCGGGAGGACCCGATGCTCGATCGCCGCGCCCTGCTCGCCGCCACGCCAGCGCTTGCGGCCGCGCTGGCCGCGGCACGCCCGACCGCGGCCCAGCAGGCGTTCGCGTCGTTGCGCATGTTCATCCCCGCCGGCCCCGGCGGCGGCTGGGATGGGCTCGGCAGGGCGATCGAGCAGGTGTTGCGCGGGGCGGGCATGGTCGGCAGTTTCCAGTTCGAGAACGTCGGCGGTGCCGGCGGCACGGTTGGCCTGCCGCGCTTCATGGCGCGCCGCGGCCAGGGCGACACGCTGATGGTCGGCGGTGCGGTGATGGTCGGCGCCGTGCTGACCAACAAGACCCCCGTGGGGCTCAAGGACGTGACCCCGATCGCGCGGCTGACCGACGAGGCCGGCGTGATCGTGGTGCCGGCAAGCTCGCCGCTGCAGAATATCGGCCAGTTCATGGAAGCGCTGAAGGCAGAGCCGGGCGCCATCAGCATCGGCGGCGGCAGTGCCGGCGGCATCGACCACATCACGCTGGGTCTGATGCTGAAGGCGGTCGGCCGCAACGCGCGCGAGGGCAGCTATGTTGCCTATGCAGGCGGCGGCCCTGCCCAGGCCGCGATCCTGGGCGCGCAGGTCGCCGCCGGCATCTCCGGCCTTTCCGAATTCAGCGAGCAGGTGAAGGCGGGGCGGATGCGGGCGCTGGCCACCACCGGCGCCAGGCGCGCCGACCCCGGTATCCCGACGCTGAAGGAAAGCGGCTTCGACGTCGTCACCACCAACTGGCGCGGCGTGTTCGGCGCGCCCGCGATCAGCGCCGGCCAGAAGACCGCGCTGGTCAACCTGATGACCGCGATGCACGCCCAGCCCGCCTGGAAGGAGATCCTGGCGACCCGCGGCTGGGACGATGCATTCCTGGCGGGCGAGGCATTCCAGAAATTCATCGCCGACGATACCGCCGCGACCGAGGCGGTACTGAAGGATCTCGGCCTTGCGTGACCCGCGCGCCGCGCCGCCGGGCGCAAGCCCTGCCTGGCCCGATTTCGGCGTCGGCGTGGCCGTTCTGGTGCTGGCGGGGCTGGCCATCGTCGGCACGCTGATGATTCCCGAAAGCCCGCTTTATGCGCGCGTCGGCCCGACCCTGTTCCCATGGATCGCCGCCGCCGGGCTTGCGGTGCTGGGTGCGGGCCTCGCGCTGGTGGGGTTGCGCGGCGGCTGGAGCGCTTCGCTCGAGGACCGGCCCACCGATCCCTTCAACCCGCTCAGTTTCGCCCTGCTGCTGGCCGGGCTGGTGGCCAATACGGCGCTGATCCAGCCGCTCGGCTTCGTGCTGGCCAGCACGCTCCAGTTCGTGCTGGTGTGCGCCTGCTTCGGCTCGCGCGCGCACCTGCGCGACCTCGCGATCGGGCTGGCGGTGTGCCTGGGCAGCTACATCGTGTTCTCGCGACTGCTGGGGGTGAATATCGGCGCCGGCGTGATCGAGGGCCTCGTGGACCGCGTGGTCTGAGCGATGGAAACCCTCTCGCTCCTGGGCGGCGGTTTCGCGCACGCGCTGTCGCTCGCCAACCTCGGCTGGGCGGCACTGGGCTGCTTCCTGGGTACCGCGATCGGCGTGCTGCCGGGGCTCGGGCCGGCGCTGACCATAGCACTTCTGCTGCCGATCACGTTCAAGGTCTCGGCCACCGGCGCCTTCATCCTGTTCTGCGGCGTCTTCTATGGCGCGATGTATGGCGGCAGCACCACCAGCATCCTGATCAATACGCCCGGCGAATCCGGCTCGATCATCACCGCGCTGGAAGGCAACCGCATGGCCCGCCACGGCCGCGCGGGTGCGGCCCTCGCGACCAGCGCGATCGGCAGTTTCATTGCCGGCCAGATCGGCACCTTCGGCATCGCCTTTGTCGGGCCGATCGTGGTCGACTGGGCGCTGGCCTTCGGCCCGGCCGACTATTTCTCGCTGATGGTGCTGTGCTTCGTCACCGTCAGCGCGGTGCTTGGCGCCTCGGCGCTGCGCGGCCTGACATCGCTGTTCTTCGGCGTCTTCCTGGGCGTGATCGGGATCGACCTGCAGACCGGTCAGCCGCGCTTCACCTTCGGCGTTCCCGAACTGCTGGATGGCGTCAACGTGGTGCTGGTGGCGGTGGCGCTGTTCGCGGTGGGCGAGACATTGTTCATGGCGTTCTACTGGACCCGCGACAAGGCCGAGGTGCTGCCGCTGACCGGGTCGCTGCTGATGACGCGCACGGAATGGCGCCGGTCGGTCGGGCCGTGGCTGCGCGGCACGGCACTCGGCTTTCCGTTCGGCGTGATGCCGGCGGGCGGCACCGAGATGCCGACCATGCTGAGCTACTTCTTCGAACGCAAACTCTCGAAGCACAAGGAGGAGTTCGGCACCACCGGCGCGATCGAGGGCGTGGCCGGGCCCGAGGCCGCCAACAATGCCGCGGTGGCAGGCGTGCTGGTGCCGATGCTGACACTCGGCCTGCCGACCTCGGCGACCGCGGCGATCATGCTGAGCGCCTTCCAGAGCTACGGCATCCAGCCCGGCCCGCTGCTGTTCAGCCAGCAGGCCGACCTGGTCTGGACGCTGATCGCCTCGCTGATCATCGCCAACGTCATCCTGCTGTTCCTGAACCTGCCGCTGATCGGGCTCTGGGTGAAGATCCTGAAGGTGCCGACACCGCAGCTCTACGCCGGCATCCTGGTGTTCGCGACCATCGGCACCTACGGCATCAGCAACAGCGTGATCGACCTCGTGCTGCTGTACGGCATCGGGCTTGCCGGCATGGTGATGCGGCGGTTCGATTTCCCGACCGCGCCGGTGGTCATCGGCATGATCCTGGGGCCGATGGCGGAACAGGAATTCCGCCGGGCACTGACGATCAGCCAGGGCGACATGACGACGTTCATCACCCGGCCGCTGTCGGCGGCGCTGCTGGCGATCGCGCTGCTGCTGCTGGTCGCGCCGCGCCTTTACGCGATCTGGGCACGCAGCCGGCGCTGATTGCCGTTGTGTGATGATGCGGCCGCACGGCGGCCACAGAGCTCGGGCATAGAACGCCTGCCATGCGCCGCCTGATCTTCGCCCTCTTGCTCGTGCTCGCCTCGGCGCCGCCGGTCGCGCTGTTGTGGCGGGCGCTGCGCCAGGGCGGCTGGACGGTATGGGAGGAGGCGATCTTCGTGCTGGTGGTGCTGGTCATGCCCTGGATCGGCACGCTGTTCGCCTCCTCGCTGGCAGGCTTCCTGATCCTCCGCTTCGCGCGCGATCCGCTGGCGGCGACCTGGACGCCCCAGGCCACCAGGCCGACCGCGCTCCGCACCGCGGTCGCGCTTGCCGTTCGCGACGAGGACCTCGTCGCCGTGCTGGCACGCCAGGCGCCGCTGCTCGACGGGCTGCCGGCGGAAGGGTTCGATCTGTGGGTGCTGTCGGACACCAGGGACCCGGCGCTGGCCGCCGCCGAGGAAGCGGCGATCGAAACCTTCCGCGCCACCCGCCCGGACGGGGCGCGCATCCATTACCGCAGGCGCCGCGGCAATGACGGCTTCAAGGCCGGCAACGTCATGGAGTTCCTGGCCAACCACGCAGAAGGCTACGCCTTCATGGTGAGCCTCGATGCCGACAGCGTGATGAGTGCCGCCAGGGTCGAGGCACTGGTGCGCCAGCTCGCGGCACACCCGAAGACCGCGCTGATCCAGACCCTGATCGCGCCGGCACCCAGCGAGGCGGCCTTCCCGCGCCTGTTCCAGTTCGGCATGCGCCACGGCATGCGTGCCTACGCCGCCGGCATCGCCTGGTGGCAGGGGCCGGACGGTCCCTACTGGGGCCACAACGCGGTGCTGCGGGTTACCGCCTTCCGCGCCCATGCCGTGCTGCCCGACGGGATGCGCATCTTGTCGCACGACCAGGTCGAGGCAGCGCTGCTGAGTGCCGCCGGCCACGAGGTGCGGCTCGATCCGCGCGAGGGCGGCAGTTTCGAGGCCAACCCGCCCGACATGCTGGCGTTTCTTGCCCGCGACCTGCGCTGGATGGAAGGCAACCTGCGCTATCTCACGCTGCTGGCGGTGCCGCTGTTCCGGGCGATGGGCCGCGTGCAGCTGGGGCTTGCCATCCTGTTGTTCCTGATGTCGCCGGCGCTGCTGCTGGTCCTGCTGCTGGCGCTCGCGAACGCCTACGATCCGAGGGGGTCGGTCGGCATCTGGTCGGGGCTCGGTGCGACCTGGCTGCTGGCGCTGATGTACTG
>JADYYZ010000026.1 GCA_020853405.1 Acetobacteraceae bacterium | reverse complement strand
GTGATCGGGGTGCATGTGCTGAAGAACATCCTGATCCCGGTGGTCACCGTGACCGGGCTCGAGTTCGGCGGCACCATCGCCTTCTCGGTCGTGACCGAAAGCGTGTTCTCCTGGCCGGGCATGGGCAAGCTGATCATCGACAGCATCAACGTGCTCGACCGGCCGGTGATCGTCGCCTACCTGATGATGGTCACGCTGATGTTCATCATCATCAACCTCCTGGTCGATCTCGGCTACTCGGCGCTCGATCCGCGCGTTCGGCTGGCGACCCAGGGAGGATGAGGCGATGACCCCTCCCGCCGGCGCCGATGCCGCCACCGCCGACAGCCTGCCGCTGGCGCAGGGCGCGCCGGCGCCGGATACGCCGCTGCGCCGTTTCGTGCGCGAGTTCTGCGAGAGCAAGCTCGCGCTCGGCGCGCTGATCGTGTTCGTGCTGATTTCGCTGTGCGCGATCTTCGCGCCCTGGATCAGCCCGCAGAACCCCTACGACCTTGCCCAGCTCGACATCATGGACGGGCGGCTGGAGCCGGGGTCGCAAAGCGGCGACGGCAGCATGACCTACTGGCTGGGCACCGACGACCAGGGCCGCGACATGCTCTCGGGCATCTTCTATGGCCTGCGCATCTCGCTCGCGGTCGGCGCGGGGTCGGCCTTCATCGCCTTCCTGGTCGGCATGTCGCTGGGGCTGATGGCGGCGTATTTCGGCGGCCGCACCGACAGCCTGATCATGCGGCTGGTCGATCTCCAGCTGTCGTTCCCCGCGATCCTGGTCGCGCTGATGATCCTGGCCTTCCTGGGCAAGGGCGTGATGAACGTGGTGATCGCGCTGGTCGTGGTGGAATGGGCGTACTACGCCCGCACCGTGCGCGGCACTGCGCTGGTCGAACGGCGCAAGGAGTATATCGAGGCGGCGCGCTGCCTTGCGCTGTCGCACAACCGGATCGTCTTCCGCCACCTGCTGCCGAACTGCCTGCCGCCGCTGATCGTGGTCGGCACCATGCAGGTCGCGCGCGCGATCGCGCTGGAAGCCACGCTGTCGTTCCTCGGCCTTGGCGTGCCGATCACCGAACCGAGCCTCGGGCTGCTGATCGCCAACGGCTACGAATACATGCTGAGCGGCAAGTACTGGATCAGCTTCTATCCCGGCATCGCGCTGATGATCACGATCGTGGTGATCAACCTGGTCGGCGACCACCTGCGCGACGTCCTGAACCCGCGGCTGAAGCGCTGAGGCCGGCGATGAGCGAACCGCCCACCCTCCGGGTCGAGAACCTGCGCACCCACTTCTTCACCAGCGCCGGCGTGGTCAAGGCGGTGGACGATGTCAGTTTCGCGGTGCCGAAGGGCAAGGTGCTGGGCCTGGTCGGCGAATCGGGCTCCGGCAAGTCGGTGACCGGCTTCTCGATCATCGGCCTGGTCGATCCGCCCGGCCGGGTCGCCGGCGGCAAGATCCTGTTCAAGGGCGACGACCTGGCCGGCAAGTCCGACGAGGAGATGCGCGCGATCCGCGGCAACCGCATCGCGATGATCTTCCAGGACCCGATGATGACGCTGAACCCGGTCCTGCGCATCGACACCCAGATGATCGAGACGGTGCTGGCGCACGCCAAGGTCAGCCGCGAGGAGGCGCGCCAGCGCTCGCGCGATGCCCTGGGCCAGGTCGGCATCCCGAGCCCGGACGAGCGGCTGAAGGCGTATCCGCACCAGTTCTCGGGCGGCATGCGCCAGCGCGTGGCGATCGCGATCGCGCTGCTGCACAAGCCCGACCTGATCATCGCCGACGAACCGACCACCGCGCTCGATGTCACGATCCAGGGCCAGATCCTGTTCGAGGTGCAGAAACTCTGCCGCGACCATGGCACCTCGCTGATCTGGATCACCCACGACCTGTCGGTGGTCGCTGGCCTCGCCGACGATGTCTGCGTGATGTATGCGGGCAAGGTGGTCGAGGCGGGCGAGGTCGATCCGGTGCTCGACCAGCCGCTGCATCCCTACACGCACGGGCTTCTGGGCAGCGTGCCCAGCCGCAACGTGCGCGGCCGGCCGCTGCAGCAGATTCCCGGCATGACGCCGAGCCTTTTGAACCTGCCGCCGGGCTGCGCGTTCCGCACCCGCTGCCCGCGCGCCGACGAGACCTGCCTCAACGAACCGACCGAGACCTCGCCGCTGCCCGGCCGCACGATCCGGTGCTTTCATCCGCACCTCGAGGTCGAGAAGGCGGCATGAACGAAGGCGCGCCCCCGTTCCTGGAACTGCGCGGCATCGTCAGGAATTTCTCGAAGAAGCTCGACTTCGCCGAGCGCATCGCCGCGCGGCTCGGCGCGCCGGTCGCCGAACAGACCGTGCACGCCGTCGATCGCGTCGATCTCAGGGTGGCCAAGGGCGAGGTGCTGGGCCTGGTCGGCGAATCGGGCTGCGGCAAGTCCACCCTCGGCCGCGTCGTCGCCGGCATCATGCCGCCGACCGCGGGCCAGGTGCTGTGGCACGGCAAGGACACCGCTTCGATGCCGGCCGAGGAGGCGCGGGCGACGAAACTCCTGGTCCAGATGATCTTCCAGGACCCCTATGCCAGCCTGAACCCCCGCATGCGGGTGCGCGACATCATCGGCGAGGCGCCGAAGGTTCATGGCCTGGTCGACGGCGACCTCGATTCCTATGTCGGCCAGCAGATGCGCCGGGCCGGGCTCGATCCCACCTACATGCGCCGCTACCCGCACCAGTTCTCGGGCGGCCAGCGCCAGCGCATCGGCATTGCCCGGGCGCTTGCGGTGCACCCCGAATTCATCGTCTGCGACGAGGCGGTGGCAGCGCTCGATGTCTCGATCCAGGCGCAGGTGCTGAACCTGTTCATGCAGCTGCGCGCCGAGCTTGGCCTCACCTATCTGTTCATCAGCCACGATCTCGGCGTGGTCGAGCACCTTTCTGACCGGGTGGCGATCATGTATCTCGGCCGGGTGGTCGAACAGGCGCCGACCGAGGAGATTTTCGGCCACCCCAACCACCCCTACACCCAGGCGCTGCTTTCCGAGGTGCCGCGGATCGAGAGCCGCAGGAAGCGCTTCCACAGCGTCAAGGGCGAGATCCCTTCGCCGCTGAACCCGCCGCCCGGCTGCCATTTCCACCCGCGCTGCCCGCGCGCCATGCCGGTCTGCCGCGAAATTCAGCCCGCCCTGCTGGAGATCGCGCCCGGCCACATCTCCGCCTGCCACCTGAACGACCCGGCGATGGTGGCCCAGGCGGCGTAGCAGGGCG
>JADYYZ010000025.1 GCA_020853405.1 Acetobacteraceae bacterium | reverse complement strand
GGCGGTCCACGATCAGCTTTCGACCAAGCGGCGTGGTTCGGGCATTCTCATGCCCGTCCATCCGGGGCTCCGGGTTGCGGGTCCGGCAACCGCATCCTCCCAACCCAGCCCCGGAGGGATGACCTCCATCGCAACGACAGCTGGGTGAGCCGGTCTGAGGGCGCGCTACAGCGTCGCCAGCACCCTTTCGATCTCCGCGATCAGCGCCGCGGTCGGCTCGATGCCGAGTGACAGGCGCACGAACCCGGGTGCCACCGCATCGCCCCAGCGCGCGCGGCGCTCGCCCGAACTGTGCACGCCGCCGAAACTCGTGCTCTCGGCCATGAAGCGGCAGCCGGAGAGGAATTTCTCGGCCGCCGCCTCGCCCTCGAAGGTGGCGCCGACCATGAAGCCGAAAGCATTCCATTGCGCCCGCGCGAGGTTGTGCGCCGGGTCGCCGGGAAGGCCGGGGTAGCGCACCGCCTGCACCGCGCGATCGCCGGCCAGCAGCGCGGCCACGGCGGCGGCGTTGCGGCACATGCGCTCGTAACGTACCTCCAGCGTCTCCAGGCCACGCCGCACCTGCCAGGCCTCGAACGGGCCAGAAATGCTGCCGGAATATTTCCGCCAGGTGCGCACTGCCTCGATGATCGCGGGGTCGCGCGCCGCCACGTGGCCCATCAGCGCATCGGAATGGCCGTTGATCGCCTTGGTGCCGGCGGCCACGACCACGTCCGCGCCGTGGTCCAGGGCGCGCAGGCCAAGCGGCGTCAACGTCGTGGTATCGGCGACCACCAGCGCGCCCTCGGCGTGCGCGGCCGTGACCACGGCCGGGATGTCGCAGACATCGAGGCCGGGGTTCGATGGCACCTCCATCCAGACGATGCGCAAACCCCCGAAGCCGCCATCGGCGAAGGCACGGGTCGGGCGCAGTTCCGCGGTGACGCCGAACGGTGCGAGGAAGCGCTCGGCCAGCGCCCGGGCCACGAAATACCCGTCCGATGGCAGCAGCACGCGATCGCCTGCCTTCAGCTGCGAGAAGAGCACGGCGGCGATCGCCGCCATGCCGCTCGGGAAGATCACGGCCTCGCCACCTTCCAGGCTGCCGAGCGCCTCCTCGAGCCTGGTCCAGCCCGGGTTGCCGTAGCGGCCGTACTGGAACGGTGCCTCGGGGCTGCCGGGAAGGTGGAAGATGCTGCTCGGCACGATCGCCGGCGAGATCGCATCGCCCGGCCGCAGCGCGTCGGCGCCCTGGTGCAGCAGCAAGGCGAAGCGTTCGGCGTGATCGGTCATGGCACGATCATCGCCGCCCCGGCTGCCCCGCTCAAGCCCGCCGGTTACGCGCGGCGGCGCGCCTCGCCAGCGTGTTCAGCGCCTCCACCGCCGCGCTGAACGCCATCGCGACATAGACGAACTCCTTCGGCACGTGCACGCCGAACCCGTCGGCCACCAGCACCATGCCCACCATCACCAGGAAGGACAGCGCCAGCATGATGATGGTGGGGTTCTTCATCACGAAATTGCTGACCCAGTCCACCAGCACCAGCATCACCGCCACGGTCACCACGATCGCGATCGCGATGATCGCGATGTTCGGTGTCAGCCCGACGCCGACGATGATCGAATCGAGCGAGAACACGATGTCCAGGAACAGGATCTGGATGATCGCGACCGTGAAGCCGGAGGCGGCCGGCCGCGCCCTTTCATCGTGATGGTAGGGCACCACCCGCTCATGGATCTCGAGCGTCGCCTTGGCGATCAGGAAGAAGCCGCCGGCGATCAGCACCATGTCCTTCCACGACATCGGCCTGCCCAGCAGCGTGAACACCGGCTGCACCAGCGACAGCACCCAGCCGATCGCTGCCAGCAGGCCAAGCCGCATCACCACCGCAAGCCCAAGTCCCAGCCGGCGCGCGAGCCGCGCCTGGCGTTCGGGAAGTTTGCCGGTGACGATCGCGATCACGATCAGGTTGTCGACGCCGAGCACGATCTCGAGCGCGATCAGCGTCAGCAGGCTGACCCACGCCTCGGGCGTGGCGAAATCGATCCCGAACAGCATTCAGGCGCCTCCCGGCCGGCTGGCGCGCGAAGTCTGGCACAACTCCCGCGCGTTGGGCGCGCCGGTCAGGCGGCGGTCTTCAGCGCGACCTCGCGCACGTCGCCGCCGACGACACCGTGGAACTGTTCGAAATTCTTCTCGAACCGGGCAAGCAGGCCGCGCGCCGCGGCATCGTAGGCGGCCTTGTCGGCCCAGGCCGCGCGCGGGTCGAGCAGCGATGCTGGCACGCCCGGGCAGGTGCTGGGCAGCCTGAGCCCGAAGCGCGGGTCGCGCACCATCTCCACCTGGTCGAGCGCGCCGCCGAGTGCCGCGGCAAGCAGGGCGCGGGTGTGGCCGATGCCGATGCGCTGGCCGACCCCGAAGGCACCGCCGGTCCAGCCGGTGTTGACCAGCCAGCAGCGCGCACCGGTCGCGCCGATGCGCTCGGCCAGCATGCGGCCATACACTTCCGGCCGGCGGGGCAGGAAGGGGGCGCCGAAGCAGGTGCTGAAGGTCGCCTGCGGCTCGCGCGAGAGCCCCTTCTCGGTGCCGGCGACGCGGGCCGTGTAGCCGGAAAGGAAATGATACATCGCCTGCGCCGGCGACAGCAGGCTGATCGGCGGCAGCACGCCGAACGCATCGGCCGTCAGCATCACCACGTTGCGCGGCTGGCCGCCGGTGCCGGGCACGCGGGCGTTGCGGATGAAGTCGATCGGGTAGCAGGCGCGGGTGTTCTCGGTCAGGGCCGCGCTGTCGAGGTCGAGCAGGCCGGCCTCGTCCATCACCACGTTCTCGAGCACGGTGCCGAAGCGGTGGGTGGCAGCGAAGATGTCGGGCTCGGCTTCGGCGGAAAGCCTGATCACCTTGGCATAGCATCCGCCCTCGAAATTGAAGACGCCGTGGTCGCTCCAGCCGTGCTCGTCATCGCCGATCAGCGCCCGCGCCGGGTCGGAGGAGAGCGTGGTCTTGCCGGTGCCAGAAAGCCCGAAGAACAGCGCGACGTCGCCTTCCGGCCCGACATTGGCGCTGCAATGCATCGGCAGCACGCCCCGTTCCGGCAGCAACCAGTTCATCACGGTGAAGATCGATTTCTTGATTTCGCCGGCGTAGCTGGTGCCGCAGATCACGATGGTGCGGGTGGCGAGGCTGAGCACGATCGCGCAGTCGCTGCGCGTTGCGTCGATGGCGGGGTCGGCGCGGAAACGCGGCGCGTGCAGGATGGTCCAGTCAGGGGTGAAGCCCTCGAGCTCGGCGGCCTCGGGCCTGATGAACATGTTGCGCGCGAACAAGGCGTGCCAGGCGTCGGTCGTCACCAGCCGGACGCGGATGCGCTGGCAGGCGTCGGCGCCGGCGAACAGGTCCTGCACATGCAGGCGCTGGCCGGAGAGATAGGCCTCGACGCGCGCCCGCAGCAGCGCGAACTTCCCTGCCTCGAGCGGGCGGTTGACCTTGCCCCACCACACCTTGTCGCGGGTCGCCGGTTCGTCGACCACGAACTTGTCCTCGACGCTGCGGCCGGTGTGTTCGCCGGTGCCGCAGACCAGCGCGCCGCAGGCGGCAAGACGGCCCTCGCCGGCGGCCAGCGCCGCCTCGACCAGGCGGGGCGGAGGAAGGTTGCGGCTGACGGAAGCT
The DNA here is from genome assembly GCA_020853405.1 of Acetobacteraceae bacterium. Lineage (GTDB taxonomy): Bacteria > Pseudomonadota > Alphaproteobacteria > Acetobacterales > Acetobacteraceae > JADYYZ01. The sequence continues at coordinate 3,170 of JADYYZ010000025.1, read as the reverse complement.
GCCTGGCTGGTCGGATCGGCCATCTGTGTTCCCCCTATGGTGTTCCGCGCGCCGCCCTTGGAACCGCACGAAACGGCAGGTTTATGGCTGAAACAGGAGCCACTCAATGGCAAATTCCTCTTTAACTGGGCTGCCGGAGGCATTTTCAGACGCGCGCGTGCCCTCCCCGGCCCGCCATGCTGGCCGGCCTGTCTGCCCGATTCCGTTCATGTTTGGTCCTTGATCCGCCATACTGTGGCGGCACCTATCCGGTGCCGGCGGGCGGACGCCGCCCCGGCAGGCCGGCTGCCCCGGCAGGAGAGCCGCAGATGACCCAGACGATCGCGCTGGTCGACGACGACCGCAACATCCTGACCAGCGTCTCGATGACGCTGGAGGCGGAAGGGTTCGCGGTGCGCACCTATACCGACGGCGAAAGCGCGCTGCATGGCCTGACCACCAAGCCGGTCGACCTTGCCATCCTCGATGTGAAGATGCCGCGCATGGACGGCATGGAGCTGCTGCAGCGCCTGCGCAAGCAGAGCTCGGTGCCGGTGATCTTCCTGACCAGCAAGGACGAGGAGGTGGACGAGGTGATGGGCCTGCGGCTGGGGGCCGACGACTACATCACCAAGCCGTTCAGCCAGCGGCTGCTGCTGGAACGCATCCGGGCGCTGCTGCGCCGCAACGACGTGGCCCGCGGCGAAGGGGCGGGCGCGCCGGCGGCCGGGGTGATCACCCGCGGCGAGCTGGTGCTGGACGAAGCCCGCCACCTGTGCACCTGGAAGGGTCGGCCGGTTTCGCTGACGGTCACGGAATTCCTGCTGGTCAAGGCGCTGGCGGCACGGCCCGGCATGGTCAAAAGCCGCGACCAGCTGATCGACGCCGCCTATGGCGACAGCGTCTATGTCGACGACCGCACCATCGACAGCCACGTCAAGCGCGTGCGCAAGAAATTCAAGCAGGTCGATACCGATTTCCAGCAGATCGAGACCCTGTACGGCATCGGCTATCGCTACCGCGAGAGCTGAGCGCGCCGGAATGGGCTAGAAGGGCAGCGTGCCCGAAGGACCACTCGCCTCCCCCGCCGACCCGCCTGTCGACGCGATCGCCCAGCGCGCGGCCGAGGCTGTGCCGGCGCGGCGGCGAAGCGTCGGCGAACAGCGGATCTCGCCGCTCACGCGCCGCATCCTGCTGGTCAACGCGCTGCCGCTTTTCCTGCTGGTCGCCGGCATCCTCTATACCGACCGCTACCAGGAAGGGCTGCTGGATGCGGAAGCCGCCTCGCTGACCACCCAGGCCCAGGTGTTCGCCGGCGCGATCGCGGAAACCGCGGTGCGGGCCGAGGACCCCGACCGGCCGCAGCTGATCCCCGAGGTGGCGCGCCCGCTGCTGCGGCGGCTGACCGAACCGACACCGCTTGCGCAGTCGAAACTGTTCGGCGCCGATGGCGCCCTGGTCGCCGACAGCCGGGTGCGCGAGGGGCCGGGCGGGGCGATCGTGACCGAACCGCTGCCGCCGCCGCCGCCGGCCCGCGCGCTCGGCGAATCCACGCTGGTGCACCTCTATGACCTGCTGTTCGGGGCGCTGACCCGCGATGGCCCGCCGCCCAGCCTGGAGGAGGGTGCCGAATGGGCACCCGACATCCGCCCCAACCTGCCGCAGGCGCTGGCCGGGGATGCACCGCCGATGGTGCGCCGCACCGCCGACAACCGGCTGGTGGTCTCGGTCGCCGCGCCGGTGCAGCGCGGCCGCCGCGCCGCCGGCGTGGTGCAGGTGACGCGCGAGGCGCGCGAGGTCGGCGCCGCCCTGTTCGACGTACGCATGACCATCCTCGGCCTGTTCGCAAGCGCCCTGGTGCTGACCGTGGGGCTTTCCTTCTACCTCTCCTCGACCATCGCGCGCCCCGTCCTGCGCCTGGCCCGTGCCGCCGAGCGCATGCGCGAGGGCAAGGGCAGGCAGGGCCGCGTGCAGCCCGACATCCTGGCGCGCGGCGACGAGATCGGCGAACTCGCGGCCCGCCTCGACGAATCCGCCCAGGCGCTGTGGGCCAGGATCGACGCCATCGAACGCTTCGCCGCCGATGTCGCGCACGAGATCAAGAACCCCCTCACCTCGATCCGGAGCGCAATCGAGACGCTGCGCCGGATCGAGAACCCCGACCAGCAGCGCCGGCTGCTGGCGATCATCGCCGAGGATGTGGTGCGGCTTGATCGCCTGATCTCGGACATCTCGGATGCCAGCCGGGTCGATGCCGAGCTGTCGCGCACGCCGACCGAGCCGGTCGACATCGCGCATCTTCTGGAAACGCTGGCCGAGATCCACAACTCGACGCGCGAGGACGACGACCCGGTGATCCGGGTGGAGCGCGGGCCGGGGCGGCTGCACGCGGCGGCGGTCGAGGGGCGGATCGTGCAGGTGTTCCGCAACCTGATCGCCAATGCGGTCGGGTTCAGCCCGCCGCGGGGCGTGATCCGGCTTTCCGCGCACGAGGACCAGGCGATGATCCGGGTTGCGGTCGAGGATTCCGGCCCCGGCATTCCACCCGCGAAGATCGAGAGCATTTTCGACCGGTTTTATTCCGAACGCCCGCACGGCGAGCGCTTCGGCCAGCATTCCGGGCTTGGGCTTTCCATCAGCCGCCAGATCGTCGAGGCGCTGCGCGGCAGCATCAGCGCCGAGAACCGCCAGGGTGACGATGGCGCGGTGATCGGCGCCAGGTTCGTCGTGCGGCTGCCGAAGGCGTAGCCGCACGCCAGCAGTCCCACGCGGCTGCCGAAGGCGTAGCCGCACGCCGAACCGCGCGCCGGCAGAGCAGACCCGGGCGGCTGCCGAAGGCGCGTTCACGGACATGCCAGGCGCGAAACAATGGCGACACATGCGCCCGCCATCCTGGGGTTTCGACGACCAGCGCGGTGAGGCATCGAGAAGCATGGCCCGTACCCCCTTGTTCGCTGCCCTGCGCCGGGCGGCCCGCCTGGCTCGCGCCGCGCGCCATCCCGGTGCGCCACCGCTCGACGAGCTGCTCGACCCCGCCTTCGGCCGCCGCGCGTTCCTGGGCGGTGCCGCCGCGGCCGGGGCACTTGCCAGCGCGCCCTCGTTCGCCCAGGTGCGGCGGCGGCGGGCCGATGCGCGGGTCGCGGTGATCGGCGCCGGTCTCGCCGGCCTGGTCGCGGCCTACCGGCTGGTGC
>JADYYZ010000024.1 GCA_020853405.1 Acetobacteraceae bacterium | reverse complement strand
GGATCTGGCCGCGCGGCCTCAGCAAGGCGGATGCATCGTTCGATTACTGGATCAAGGACATCGCGCCCAGCACCGCGCTTCGCAAATGGTTCGGCCACGAGCCGGAGCGCTGGCCCGAGTTCAGAACACGCTACACGGCCGAACTCGACGCCAACCCCGTGGCGGTGGCCCGGCTGCGGGCGCTCGTCGCCGGGCGGCGGGCAACGCTGCTGTTCTCCGCCCATGACAGCGAGCGGAACAACGCGGTGGCGCTGTGCGAGTATCTTGGCGCGCACAAGCAATAGCGCACCAGCCATGGGATGGGCCGGCGCGGCGCCGACGGGCAGGCAGCGGCCGCTCCGGGCGCTTGATCGGCCTCGCTGAAAAGTGGTAGGTCAGGCGCTACTTTGACCGCGTCCGCGCCCCCATGACAGGATACATGCTGCCGCCGAAAGCGGGGCCGCACCCGCGCGCATCGGCGATCGGCGGCGACGCGGCGGCCCGCGTCGCAGCTTTGGTGGTTGCCCGATGCGGATGACGCAGCATACCAGCTACGCGCTCCGGATGCTGATCTACGTCGCTTTGCGGCCGGATGGCAGCTGCACCGTGCACGATGTAGCCGCGGCGTACGGGATATCGCGCCACCACCTCCTCAAGGTGGCGCAGACGCTGCGCGGCATCGGCGCGATCGAGACGACGCGCGGGCGGGCAGGCGGCATCCGCCTCGCGGCCCCACCCGGGCGGATCAATGTCGGCGCCGTGGTACGCGAAACCGAAGGCGCGTGCTCGCTGGTCGAGTGCATGGCCGGCGATGGCGCCTGCAGGATCACGCCGGCCTGCCGGCTGAGCGGCATGCTCGCCGCGGCGCTGGCCGCCTATTTCGCGGTACTCGACCGCTATACGCTCGCCGACCTCGTGGGCAACCGGCGCGCGCTCCGCGGCCTGCTCGACATCGACAGCCAGGCGGCTTGAGGCAGAGGGAGTTTCGGCGGATGGTCTCAGGGCTCACGATCGCGGAACGCCAGCTCGCCCTCATCGTGCTCGGCCTGCTTGCGCTGTGTGGCCTGGCGATGGCCGGCGCCGGCCAGGGCGATCCGATCGGCGTGCATGGTTTCATCGTGTTCGCCTTCTCGGTCGGCCTGATCGTCGCGGTAGCCTCGGGCTATAGCGATCCGGAACCGTCGCCCGAACGGTTCGGTGAGTACTATGACGACCCGACCAAGGCAGGGATCGCGCTGGCGATGGCGTGGGCCGTGGTCGGCATGGCCGTCGGTGTCTGGGTGGCGTCACTGCTCGCCTGGCCCGACCTTACATTCGACGCCGCGTGGGCGAGTTTCGGCCGGCTTCGGCCCGTGCACACCAGCGGCGTGATCTTCGGCTTCGGCGGCAACGCGCTGATCGCCACCTCGCTGCACGTGCTGCAGCGCACCTCGCGGGCGCGGCTGCCCGACCAGTTCAGCCCCTGGTTCGTGCTGGCCGGCTACAACCTTTTCTGCATCGTCGCCGCCAGCGGCTATCTGATGGGGATCACCCAGTCCAAGGAGTATGCCGAGCCGGAATGGTACGCCGACATCTGGCTGGTGGTGGTCTGGGTCGTCTATTTCGTCCTTTATATCCGCACGCTCAGGTTGCGCAAGGAACCGCACATCTACGTCGCGAACTGGTACTACATGGCGTTCATCCTGGTGGTCGCGATCCTGCACATCGTCAACAACCTCGCGGTGCCGGTCTCGTTCAGCCACGCCAAGAGCTATTCGCTGTTCTCGGGCGTGCAGGATGCGATGACGCAGTGGTGGTACGGCCACAACGCGGTCGCCTTCTTCCTGACCGCCGGCTTCCTGGGGATGATGTACTATTACCTGCCCAAGCGCGCCGAGCGGCCGATCTTCTCGTATCGGATCTCGCTCATCAGCTTCTGGGGTATCACCTTCACCTACATGTGGGCAGGTTCGCACCACCTGCATTTCACCGCGCTCCCGCAGTGGGTGCAGACGCTCGGCATGACCTTCTCGCTGGTGCTGCTGGTGCCGTCCTGGGCCTCGGCCGGCAATGCGCTCGCCACGCTGAACGGCGCCTGGGACCGGGTGCGCGATGACGCGACGCTGCGCTTCATGATGGTCGCCGCCGTGTTCTACGGGCTTTCGACCTTCGAGGGCTCGTTCATGGCGATCCGCGAGGTCAACGCACTCTCGCACTACACCGACTGGACGGTCGGCCACGTCCATGCGGGCGCGCTGGGCTGGGTGGCGATGATCACCTTCGGCTCGTTCTACGCGCTGGTGCCATGGATGTGGAAGGTGCCGCGCATGTACTCGCCGAAACTGGTCGAGGTGCATTTCTGGCTGGCCCTTGCCGGGTCGGTCATCTACGTCTTCGCGATGTGGAATTCCGGCATCATCCAGGGCCTGATGTGGCGCACCTACAACGATGCCGGCACGCTTGCCTATTCCTTCCTCGACAGCGTCGTCGCGATGCATCCCTATTACATCGCGCGCGCCGTCGGCGGGCTGTTCTTCCTCGCGGGCGCGGTGGTCGGGTCGTACAATATCTGGATGACGATCCGGCTGTCGCGGCTGCCCGCTTCGGCCAGGGGCAGCGAGCCCGACCTGCCCGTCATCGCCGCGCCGCAGGCGGCGGAGTAGGCCATGCCCACCCCGCATCGGAAACTGGAACGCAGCGCGATCGGCTTCGTGCTGGCGATCATCGGCGTCGCCTCGATCGGCGGCATCGTCGAGATCGCGCCGCTTTTCACCATCGACGGCACGGTCGAGGCAGCGCCCGACATGCGCCTCTACACGCCGCTGGAGCTCGCCGGGCGCAACATCTACATCCGCGAAGGCTGCTATGCCTGCCATTCGCAGATGATCCGTACGCTGCGCGACGAGGTCGAACGCTACGGTCCGTACTCGCTGGCGGTGGAATCGCAGTACGACCACCCGATGCTGTGGGGATCGAAGCGCACCGGCCCCGACCTTGCGCGGATCGGCGGCAAGTACTCCGACGCCTGGCACGTCGCCCACCTGATCAACCCGCGCGACGTGATTCCGGAATCGGTGATGCCCCGCTACGGCTGGCTGCAGCGCAACCGGCTGGAGGTCGGTGATCTCGGCCGGCATCTGGCTGCCATGCGCGCGGTCGGCGTGCCCTATACCGACGCCATGATCGCCAACGCCGCCGCCGATGCCGAGGCACAGGCCGACCCCACCAGCCCCGGTGCCGCCGGCGTCAGCGAACGCTACGGCGAGGCGACCAACGTGCGGGCGTTCGATGCCGACCCGCGCCGGCTTTCCGAGATGGATGCCGTTGTCGCCTACCTCCAGGTGCTGGGCCAGCTGACCGATGCGGCGCACAAGGTTGCCGCCGCCTCGGGGAAATGACGCCGTGGCGATCGATCACGACACGCTGGTCAAGACCGCCAAGAGCTGGGGCCTGTTCTACCTGATCGCGCTCTCGTTCGCGGTGCTGGTCTATGCGTTCTGGCCGTCGAACCGCAAACGCTTCGATCGCGCCCGTAAAAGCATTCTCGACCCCAACGACCGGCCGGGAGAATAGGCGATGGGAATTGAGAAGCTTGATCCCGTCTCCGGGCAGATGACCACCGGCCATGAATGGAACGGCATCGAGGAGCTCGAGACACCGGTTCCGCGGGTCATCCTGTTCTTCCTGGCGGTCACGATCCTGTTCGGCGTCGGCTACTGGATCCTGATGCCGGCCTGGCCGCTCGGGTCGACCTACACCAAGGGCCTGCTGGGCAACGACCAGCGCGAGATCGTGATGCGCGACGTGCACGAGGCAGCGGCACGGCGCGCCGCCTGGACCGACCGGGTTGCGACCGAGAGTTTCGCGGCGATCATGGCCGACCCGGCGCTGATGAACGACGTGCGCGAGACCGGACGGCGCCTGTTCGTCGACAACTGCGCTGCCTGCCACGGCGTGAAGGGAACCGGCGGCCCCGGCTTCCCCAACCTCGCATCCGGCAGCTGGCTGTTCGGCGGCGATCCGGAGACCATCGCCGAGACGATAAAGGTCGGAATCAACGCCGGCACCGACGATACCCGGGTCTCGCAGATGTCCGCCTTCGGCCGCGATGGCGTGCTGACGCGCGAGCAGGTGCTCGACGTCGCGGCCTATGTCCGCTCGCTGTCGGGCCAGCACCTGACGGCGGCCGAGCAGGGCCGGGTCGCGGCCGGCAAGGACGTGTTCGCCGAGACCTGCGTCGCCTGCCATGGCGAGGACGGCAAGGGCAATCATGCGGTCGGCGCGCCCGACCTCACCGATCGCTACTGGCTCTATGGCGGTGATGCACAGTCGGTTTACGCCAGCATCCACAACGGCAGGCAGGGGCATATGCCGCACTGGCAGGGCCGGCTGTCGCCGGTCGAGATCAAGATGCTCGCGCTTTATGTCAGCGGCCTCGGCGGAGAGCGCAGATGAGCACGCTCCCGGCGGGCGATTGCGGCATCGGCGACCGGCGCCGGCGGCTGCCGGGCTCGCGCCGCGCGGTGCTGCTGCTGGTCGGGGCCGGCGTGCTGCTGCTGGTCGCGGCCAACGTCCATCTCGTCCATGTCGCGCTCAGCACGCAACCCGATTGCGTGCCACACCTGAAATCGCCGGGCAGCGAGGGAACCTTCCGCGCCGCCCGGTCGGCCTGCTGAAGGAGAGGGGAGATGGCCTCGACCGACGCCGCGGCGACGCAGCCGCTGCCGCATTCGGCCCGGCGGCGGCGCAACCTTCCTGCCGCTGCCGCCTTCGGCTGGGTGGCCAGCGGCTGGCGCGATCTCTGGCACAGCCCGCTGCCGAGCCTTGGTTACGGGCTGATGGTGTTCGTCGCCTCGGCGGTGATCGTCTGGGGTCTGTTCCACCTCGAGTTCGACTACATCCTGTTTCCCGCGCTGGCCGGCTTCATGGTGGTCGGGCCGCTGGTGGCGATCGGCCTCTACCAGAAAAGCCGCGACATCGAGGACGGAAGGCCGGTCAGCCTCGGCCGCATGATCTTCGTCGATGCCGCATCCGGCGGCCAGGTGTGGTTCGCGGGTGCGATCCTTTGCCTGCTGATGCTGGTCTGGATGCGCGCCGCCGTGATCATCTACGCATTGTTCTTCGGGCTCAGGGGATTTCCCGGCATCCGTCACATCGCCGCCATGCTGCTGACGACGCCGGAGGGCTGGGGCATGCTGGTGGTCGGCAGCGCCGTCGGCGGCCTTTTCGCCGCCTTCTCCTTCGCTATCAGCACGTTCGCCGTCCCGATGCTGCTGGACCAGAGGATGGACGCCTTCACCGCCATGGGCACCAGCATCTCGCTGGTCTGGAACAACCTGCCGGTGATGATCGCCTGGGGCGTCATCGTGCTGGCGCTGTTCGTGCTGAGCGTGGCGAGCGGGCTGCTCGGCCTGATCATCGTGTTCCCGCTGCTGGGCCACGCCACCTGGCACAGTTACCGGGCGATCGCATGAGGCTTCGGGCGGCGCTGGTGGCGCCACGACGCGAGGCTGGTTGCGATGAAGGACCCACGATGAAAGGCCCACGATGAAGGGCAGGCCCGCGCCGGCGCGCGTCATCACCATCGAGGGCAGGCTGCTGCCCGACGTGCTCGACGAGGCGATGATCGAGGCGGTCGTGCACGGCTTCTACGCCCGCATCCGCGGCGACGCACTGCTCGGGCCGATCTTCGATGCCGTGATCGCGCCGGCGGCATGGCCGCACCATCTTGACAAGATGTGCGACTTCTGGTCGGCGACGCTGCTGCGCACCGGCCGCTACGACGGCAGGCCGCTGCCGCCGCACCTCGCCATTCCGGAACTTGGCGAACCGCATTTCCGGCGCTGGCTGCAGCTGTTCCGAACGACGGTCGGCGAAATCTGCCCGCCCGAGGTGGCATCGCTGTTCATGGACCGCGCGCTTCGGATCACCCAGTCCTTCCGCATGGCGATCGCGTTCAGCCGCGGCGAGAGTTCGCTGGAGATCGAGCCGATCCTGGAAGCGAGCCTGT